>DASVZW010000030.1:0-4489 GCA_036391475.1 Patescibacteria group bacterium
AGTTTATTTAATAATCGGAGTTATTTTGTATGGGATCGTCTATTACTTGTTTTTGATGAATAAAAATCCTCAAGGACAATCTTCTCTGCCAGTTTCACAGGAAGCCGTGGTGACCGGAGCAAAGCAGATAGATATATTCAAAACAATGACCGATGTAAAAAAAGGTCAGTTCTTAACCGATCAAAGAGGAATGACTTTGTACACTTTTGATAAAGACGTCCGGGGTGTAAGTAGCTGTTATGATGCGTGTGCACAGTTGTGGCCACCTTTTCTGGTTAAGCCGGATGCAAGTTACGCGATGCCTAGTGATGTAACCATAGTAAGTAGAACAGACGGGTCAATGCAGTATTCAAGACAAGGTATGCCCCTTTACTTCTATTCTAAAGATTTAAAACCAGGCGACATAAACGGTGATGGGTTTAATGGTTTGTGGCACTTGGTTAAGCCATAAGACTTTACTTTTTATAGAGATAAAAAAAGTCTTTATTGTATCCGGAGAGATATTGTTTCGAACCGTCGAAGAGCTGTTTTGTGAGAGTGCTGCTTTGATATTTTCCATTTCCTTGTGGATCGAAAAAATTGAAACGGACCCAGTAGGGATTAATGTCCAGTTGAATCGCGCTATTGGCTCCAGCCATCTTAAGGGCCTGGGCAAGTGTAACCGGTGTGAGATTGTTGCCGACAGCAAAAAGAAGATTTCCTTCAGCGGTAAGACCAACACCTGACCTCCAGGTGTAAATGTCGGAAGTGAGAGTACGACCCCACAAGGATTTATTTTTGGGGTTTAGGACCGACATCTCTCCATTGTTAATGAGAATCGGACAATTCTGTCTGATGAACTCTACGTTATTACCAAGATCTTGACCGGAATAATTGATGATTTTTAAGGTACCGTCGTTGTAGCCAACCAGGGTCCCAAGGTCCGGTTTAAGGGGTAAATAAGTGGTGTCGCCCACGACCATTCCATACTGCCCGTCTCGATATTGAAAACCACCGTCAAAAGCGGCAACTAAGTTATTGCTGTCAATGATGTCTTGAGGAATAACTCCGGGACCGGGTTTGCCTACTTTGCCAGCAGGTTCCTTTTTGCCGGCAACGGTACTCATTCTTATAGCTTTCATATCGATTTGAATTATCGTGACAGAAGCATACGGGCGATCAGGGTCGGGTCTGACGTAGGTATAGGCCATAACTCCTTCGTTGGGAAATAATTTTAGACTTTTATATTTCCAGACGTTTTCATTTTTGGATAAAGGAAAATAATGCTGAGATATCGGGTTGATATTTAACCGACTGGCGCTAATAGTAGCTGAGGATGAATCTTCGATAAATTGAGGACTGATGAGATTATCGTGAGAAGTTAGCTGTTGGGCTTTATCCGAAAGGTTATAGAATATCTTTTCAACAAAAACCACGGCTTGATTACCAAACAGAGGCCGGAGAACATTGTCGGTAAACTCGGCGGCGGCCGGAGTATCAAATTTAATAAATAATATCAAAATAAATAAAAGAAAAAATGCGAGAAGGAGTAATCTTTTGAATGTTTTCATGAAATATTGGCAATAGGTTTTGACAAAGATTTATTATATCCAAACAAGGGATTAATTGTTGAATAAATGAGAGAGTCAAATTAGACTTAGTTCAGTAGAATGAAGGATATTAAGAAGATATTTGCCATTGAGATCGTTTTTCTCTTACTAATCATTGCGGTAGATGTAGTTGTGGTGGCGAGGGAAAACGAATCCAGGCCATTGGTGTCACCCATCCCGGAGAGAATTTTAGGAATAAATGTTGAAGGTCCGGCCGCAACATTGAACGGACAGGAAATAACAAGAGGTGGTGTTTGGCCAAAGATAGCGGCATTATCGCCATCTCCAACCCCTGCAGAAACAAGTAGTCCACAGAGAACGCTATCCAAAAATAGCTATTCCGTGGCAGTTTTTGGTGATTCGATGGAAGATACTATGGGTACAAATTTAGACTATCTTAATACCTCATTAAGGAAAAAATATCCTGGAGTAAACTTCAGTTTCTATAATTATGGAATTGGATCTCAAAATGTTGACGACGGGTTAAATAGGGTTTGTCAAAAGTTTGATTATAAAGATAGACATTATCCAAGTTTGTGTGATTTAAAACCCGATGTGTTAATAGTCGGTTCTTTTGCATACAATCCATTCTCCCCTTATGATCGGAATAGACATTGGCTGAGATTGGCTAATTTAGTTGAAGGACTTCGAAATGTTTCCGGGAATATCTATTTATTGGCTGAGATCGCGCCACTGAAGCAGAATTTTGGTTTGGGACCGGCCGGAATTAACTGGCAGAGAGATGCGGCCGTACAGCAATCTGTTCATATAAATGAGCAGTTAAAAAACGCTGTAGGATTAGCCGGCAGTTTGGGGATTCCGTTGATTGATGCATATGACGCAACTATAAATGTGATATCTCAAGAAGGTAACAGAGGATATGTAAATCCCGGTGATGGTATTCACCCCTCAGTTTCCGGTCATATTTTTATGGCAGATTTAATGGCGGATAAGATCTCAATTAAGTAACTTTTCCAACAAATACTTGATTAATACGGCAAGGGAGTGCAATAATTTAATTGTTAGAAATTATACAAACGTATGGATTACGGTAACAAAAAAAGACCGATGTGGCAGTGGATAGGAATTTATCTAATAATTGGATTGATCGTATATGGAGTTGTTTATTATTTTATGATGAATCGGGGAGGTTATGGCCAAGTTACGCAGACCGGTACAGCCTTGGCTACTCCGACAGTTTCCGTTACGTTGTCTAAGACTGACGTGACTACTATAAAGAGTAATGCGGCTAAGGGCAATTATCTGACTGATCTAAACGGGATGACTTTGTATACTTTTGATAACGATAAAACCGGAGTTAGTAATTGCACCGGTGGTTGTCTCACAATTTGGCCGGCTTTTCTTTCGTCTCAAAATACAGTTACCCAGACAAATTTGGGTGTAATTACCCGGCCTGAAGGTACATTCCAATATACATGGAATGGCAGGCCACTTTACTATTATTCGAAAGACTTGAAAGTTGGCGATATGAACGGAGACGGGTTCAACAATTTGTGGCACATAGTAAAAATGTAATAAATATTTAAAAAAAGAGCTCCGTATGGGGCTCTTTTTTTATTCACCTTCCTTTAGAAGATCATGATATTTTTCTTTAAAATGTTTGATTTTTGGCGAGATAATCAAGCTGCAATATGGGAGCAAAGGATTTTTTGAATAATAATCTTTGTGGTAGTCTTCCGCCGGATAAAAAATATCGAGTTTTTTTATTTCCGTAACCACCGGCTGATTAAATTCCTGAGAATTATTGATTTTGGCCACAGACTCGTCAATGATCTTTTTTTGATCGTCATTGGTGTAAAGAATAATTGAACGATATTGAGTACCAACATCATTTCCTTGCCGGTTAACACTAGTTGGGTCATGGATGTCCCAAAAAATACGAATTAATTGATCAAGTGAGATAGTTGAGGGATCAAACTCTACTTTAACGACTTCGGCATGACCAGTATCACCTTCACAAACGGCATCGTAATTGGGGTTGGAAGTATAACCTCCTGCATAGCCAGGGGTAACAGTAAGTACACCCTTTATTTCTTTGTAAACTGCCTCGCTACACCAAAAGCATCCAGCGCCGAGAACGATCGTTTCCGAATTGTCAGACATTTTTATTTGGAATAAATTTTAACGATAATGAATTGACGCAATACCTGGTATCTTTTGAGGTAAGTTTTTCTCCTTCGAAGACATGACCTAAATGCCCACCACAATGATTACAAATTATTTCCGTTCTAATTCCGTCGGGGTCGGGGATTCTCTTGACGGAGCCAGGAATGGCCTCATCAAAGCTTGGCCAGCCACAGTGGGCGTCAAATTTTGAGTTTGAGCGATATAGTGGAGTGTTGCAGCGTCGGCAAACATAGACACCGTCTTTGAAAAAATTATCATATTCGCCGGAGAAAGGGACCTCTGTTTGTTTATCGATAATGACCCGTTTTTCTTCCTCAGTTAGGGGATTGTATTTGTTGTCCATTTGTATTAATAATAACAAATTACATTCTAAAAATTGTTTTAATTATTAGTAGGGCTAACAAGATTACGGGTTGATGTATCAGGTAGATGAAGAGCGAGCGGACACTGAGAGTCGTGAAGAAACCGGGGATCTTTATATTGTTTTGATGAATTCTCCAAGGATAATAGAGTTTTCCTATAAAGATCCCCATAATTACTATTTCTAGCCAGGGGAATATAGGGAAATAATCAAAACTTGAATAATTATATGGAGTGATGCCAAAAGGGATCAGAAAATAGTTGGTCGAATGAAGTGATTTTATAAAAAAAGTACAAATGACTACCAGGAAAAAGGTAGTTATCGTGGGTAGCAAACTATTTGTGAATAATAATGGTAAGGTAAGGATGATAGAAATACCTATAAGGTGGAG
>DASVZW010000031.1:0-10280 GCA_036391475.1 Patescibacteria group bacterium
AAAGAAAAATGAATATTCTTTCAATGATGCTCACGGACTTCATTTTGCCGGATTTCTGACCTTCTCTGATACTCCCAAATCAAAAGTGACCAATACTCTTAACCTCCTTAACAAACTGGGTGTGAGCATAAAAGTCGTCACTGGCGATAATGAACTTGTTACCAGGCATATCTGTCAGGAAGTCGGTCTTCAAGGTGACAGTTTTCTTCTCGGGAAAGATATTGATAAGATGACCGATGGAATGTTGGAAGAGGTAGTTTTTGATACCGTTTTTTTCGCCAGAGTAAGTCCGGAACAAAAAGTTAGAATCATCAAAGCTTTACAAAAAAATAATCACACCGTTGGTTTTTTGGGAGATGGTATCAATGACTCACCTGCTTTACATACGGCCGACATCGGTATATCTGTTAATACCGCCGTTGATGTTGCTAAAGACGCTGCATCCATCGTCTTACTTAATAAGGACCTCAGCGTTTTGGCTAATGGCATAGTTGAGGGAAGACGTATCTTTGCTAACACTATAAAGTATGTGCTCATGGGTACATCCAGCAACTTCGGCAATATGTTCTCTGCTGCCGGAGCCTCTTTTATTCTTCCGTTCTTACCCATGTCCGCCTCACAAATCCTTCTTACCAACTTTCTTTATGACATTTCCCAGATTGCCATTCCCACCGACAACGTTGATCCGGAAATGCTCAATAAACCGGAAAAGTGGGATATCTCTTCCATTAGAAAATACATGATCACGTTTGGTCCGATCAGTAGTCTTTTTGACTTTGCCACCTTCGGTATGATGATATATATATTCCATGCACAACAAGCCCTTTTCCAAACCGGCTGGTTTGTAGAGTCCCTGATCACTGAAATACTTGTTATCTTTCTCATTCGCACCAAACGGGTGCCTTTTTTCACCAGTAAACCTGGCCTTGCTCTAACTTTTTCCAGTTTATTGATCGTTACTTTAGGAATTGGCATTGTCTTTAGCCCTTTAGCTCCCTTCTTTGACTTCGTTCGTTTACCGGGACTATATTTCTCTATTCTTGTCATTTTCACCATAATATACCTGGGCATTGTTGAAACCGTTAAATATTTTTCTAAAATCATTTAGAATACCCTGTGTCAAAAAGGATCCTCACCCCATACGAACATAATCAGATCCTCCAATACCATAAAGAAGATCTCGACTTAAATAACATTGGTGAAACACCTGTCGAATACCTTACCGGGCATGCCCAATTTCGCCACCTGGACTTTTTAGTGAACCGGTCAGTCCTAATTCCAAGACTCGAAACGGAACAAATTGTTGACCTTGTTAAGGACTTCGCTCCACGTCTTTGGCAAACTGAAAAACAATTATCCATTGTCGATGTCGGAACCGGTTCCGGTTGCCTCGGTATTTCAGCCTCTCTTGAATTAGATCGGATAGGTTTTCATAGGCAAACTATTACTTTGATCGACCGATCGGAAGAGGCTTTAAAGATAGCCCGTATCAACACTGAAAGGTTACTTACAAAAAACTTGCAACCCACTTTCACCCGTTCAAACCTCCTTGATAATTACCATGGTCCAAAAATTGATTTACTTATAGCCAACTTGCCTTATATTCCAACCTCCAGAATCCCTAAACTGGAAACCTCTGTTAAGGATTTCGAGCCTATCATCGCTTTAGATGGCGGTCCCAACGGAACTACATTGATTAATCTGTTACTGGACCAAATATATTCGTTCTTGTCATCTGTTTTTTTAGTTATTCTTGAAGTTGATCATACAAACAAACTGGAAGATTTCCATCTTCGGGATGATTGGGACGTAGAATTAAAAAAAGACGATTTTGATCACACACGCTTCTTAATAATAAAGTCCCATAATATTTGACATCTTCCTATCTTTAAGCTAAAATCCTAGAAAATCGTACTTTTCAAAGGAGAGATCATGCTCTTTCTAGGTGTTGCTTGTGCAGTTTTCGGTTTTGTTTTGTTCGTCATTGTCGGACCGATGTTGGAAGTCCGGCACCAAAGTTACCGCATTCACCTTGCCGGCTCGAACAACCCCGATATTAGCCCATCAGGGAGATATGCCTGCCAACAAATTGCCAAGGCCGACCGGCCAGGAAACATTGTCTATTACCTCGCGAGAGGACTGGGTCTCTTTCTCTCTTTCGTCGGTGGATCCATTCTAAGTCACGTATTCACCCTGACTACTCCTGTACTTATATTGCTCGGCGTAATTTTGATAGCGATACTAGCCGTCTTATATATGATCTATCGATAAAAAACTAACCTCCCTGTAAAGGGAGGTTTCTGTTTTTAAACTAGGTTACTTGTAATAGTTCTTAATCTGGTACAAGACATAAAGTGACAAGCCCGTACCAATTATCAACGAAATAATTGCCCCATTCAGAAGACTTCCCAAAGCACTTACCCAAACAGAGTAAAAAAGCAACCTCCACGACATCAGCTCTCTCTTAAATAACCCGGGCAAAGCTAAAACGTTAAGACCAAGAGCCACAATTGAAATCCACCAAGATAGCGATAGACCCAATCCATATCTAACTCCTCCCATCATGTATGAATATGACATCATAGTTCCCCCCCATCCAAATACCGCCAGAATCGCTGGTAAAGATAAAATTACCAGAACCAAGTCGATCCAAGGACCAACACTCACCAAAAATTCTTTTAAGCCATCGGGGAAAGCCGGTAGTGACTTCACAAAAAACTCTTCCAATCCATTCTCATAAACAACGGCCTTTTTTACTGATAAAGGCTTCTTTGCGGACACTACTTTTTTGGGCATAATTAAGCATAACACTTCTCCTCTTCCTGTCAACATTATTACAAATAATGCATCATTTTTTTGATAAACTGAATATATGAAAAAAATGTTGTTGTCCGTTTTGGTCATCGCCATCTCCTTGTTTTTTATTACCCAGACCAACACCAGGCCGCAATATGACTTATCCGACGGTAATTTTAATTTCCAGGCGACCGCGGCCATCTTCAATAACGAAAATGTTCCGATGCCATCTTATGTTGCTCAAAAAGCCCCCATTCTTCCTGTCCTTGGTGATACCACCGACAACAAAAAAATATATGTCGACTTAACGCACCAGCGGCTTTATGCCTATGAAGGCGATAACCTTATTTATGATTTTCCGGTATCTACTGGAAAATGGGGCCGGACCCCCACGGGGACATTCAATATTTGGGGGAAATTTCGTTATGTTCGGATGACTGGTGGCTCGGTCGCCCTCCACACTTACTACGATCTTCCCAATGTTCCCTTTACTCAATTTTTTAGTAACAACAACGTCCCCGCATCCGCCGGCTTTAGTCTTCACGGTACTTATTGGCATAGTAATTTCGGGCACCCCATGTCTCATGGCTGTGTGAATATGAGAACTACTGACGCCGAACTAATGTATCGCTGGACAACTCCAAGTATTACCGATATCAATCAAAGTATCCGGTCCAGCAAAACTAATCCCGGAACCACCATTATTATCTATGGGGTCACTCCGGCCAGCTAATCTACCTTATAATACGAAAACCTCTTGCTAAAATATTGAGGTATAATACCCGTGCTATGACCAAAAATACTATTACTCTTCTTAAAAAATATTTTTCCCGTTTTCCTGCCACCAAATATCACAAAGGTGACATTATCTACAAACCTGGTGACAAAATAAAACACATTTCTTATGTTAAGTCGGGTTTCGTCCGTTTGTATATCAAAAATGGTTCTCATGAAACAACCCTAAACCTATTTAGACCGCTTTTTATGGTCACTATGTCTCAGATCATGTCTTCTCATCCTAATAACTTTTATGTTGAGGCCCTTACTCCTTGTGAGATCTGGAACGCCCCCAAAGATGAATTTTTAAATTACCTCCACGCCGATATCAAGCTAAATGATAAACTCATGGGCTACTTTTTCAACTCAGTCATGCAACTTTTAAATAACCAAACCAACATCATCTCCGGTAATGCTACCAACAAAGTTGCTTCGGTCCTCTTGCAGCTAGCATTCGATTATGGACAGGTTAAAGAAAACCATCTTCAGGTCCCCTTTCCGGCAACTCACCGGGTTTTGGCCACCCTCATCGGGTTAACCCGTGAAACCACTTCCGTCCAAATGAGTAAATTACAAAAGATGGGAATAATTACCACCAAAAGAGCTTCTTTCACTGTACTAAGTCTTGATAAGCTTAAAAAACTTTCCTTAATCAAGGAATAATTTCTTTATTTCCGGGATCATCTTTTCGGTCGCTGCTTCTCCTCCTTGGATTATTTCTTTTTTATGAACAAAGTCGAGATCCATCACATAAGGTATTTCCGGGCTTATGACTATATCTGCCGTTTTTACTTCTTTTCCCGCTAAATGATACTTCATTAGGAATAGCGAGTTGCGCATAATTGAAAACACGTTGGAAACCTTATTTATCCTATTTGAAGGTAAAAAGTAGACCGAGTCCAAATTAACGGCTATTATCTTTTCTGCTCCCATTTCCTTGAGTGCCTCCACCGGCACCGGACAAGATAATCCTCCATCAACTAGCATTCGGCCATCGATCTCCTCGGGCTGAAACAGTAAAGGAATGGACCCGCTGGCTCTTACCGCCCTCGACAGATCCCCTTGTTTAATAACGACTGACTCGGCTGTGTTCAAATCAGTTGCCACCGCTGCCATTTTAATCTTCAGGTCTTCAATTCTTTGATTTTTTACCAATTCCCTAAGGTGTTCTTCTGCCTTTTCTCCTCTTAATATTCCGGTTCCCAAAGCAGGATCGGAAAAAGTTTTAAACCAGTCACCCCAATTAAAACTTTCAGCCATCTCTTCGACTTTATTTATATCTCCAATTGCAGAGTACAAACCACCTATCAACGCCCCCACACTCGAACCTGCAATAAAATCAATATTTATATTATTTTCCAGCAGTTTCTTGATTACTCCGATATGAGACAACCCCCTTGCTCCACCGCTGCCCAGTGCTAAACCAACTTTTTTTCTTGTCATATAGTCATCCTGAGAGAAATATTCTTTTTTGTCAACGCCAACCCACATTTAATAATATAATTTCTACATGTTTCTTTGGATCTATCTAATAGTTTCTTTTGTAGTCACTTTTATGAACGCAATGCCTGGGTTCATGCCGGCCACCTGGACCGTCCTGGCTTTTTTCTATATTCATTATCACTTACAGTTGATCCCTTTGGTTATTGTTGGTGCGTTATCCGCCACTACAGGCAGAATTATTCTTGCGCTTTTTTCAGGTCGTTTTCTTCATCGTTTCCTTCCTCTAAAAATAAAAAATAATTATTCCGACCTCGGAAATTTATTTAATCATTACCAAAAATTCACGATCCCTGTCATGTTTGGTTATGCTTTTTTACCAATTCCTTCAACCCAAGTTTTTATGGCTGCCGGCTTAGCCAACATCAACCTGTCTCTTCTTTCTCTCTCCTTTTTATTTGGTAGATTATTTAGTTACAGTATCTGGGTAAAAACTGCCAACTATGCTTTGAACAACTTTCAGTCAATCTTCAGTAATATCAACCAAACTGAAGCTATAATATTGAATATAATTAGCTTTTCTTTTATTTTTCTCATTGGCATGATCCCTTGGAATAAAGTAATTGAAAAGGTAGAAAAAAAACAATGAACATTATCCAAGCTATTATTCTTTCTGTCATTGAGGGCCTCACGGAGTTTTTACCCATTTCGTCAACGGGACATTTAATTTTAGCCGAACATTTTTTAAATATTCCTAGTACCGAATTTGTAAAAAGTTTCGATATCATTATCCAACTGGGCGCCATTCTGGCTGTGGTTTGGTTATACTGGAAAAAATTACTCATCTCCAGGAATCTCTGGAAACAAATAATTATTGCCTTTATTCCGACAGGTGTTCTTGGTTTGATCTTTTATAGCCCGATTAAACACTACCTCCTGGATAATATTTATGTAACGATCGTGTCTCTATTTATAGGAGGCATCGCCCTACTGGTCATCGACCGAAAATTCAAAGAAAAAAATGCTATCACCACTAGTGAAAAGATCGGCACTAAAAAATTAATCACGATCGGACTTTTTCAATCCATTTCGATGATTCCGGGAATTTCCAGATCGGCAGCCACCATTGTGGGTGGCTTATTTACCGGGCTATCAAGACAAGAAGCTGTCGAATTTTCTTTTCTTCTGGCAATTCCCACCATGACTGCAGCCACAGGACTGGACCTTATTAAAACCGGTCACTCATTTTCACCGAATGAGATCGTCATTTTAAGTATCGGTTTTGTTGTTACCTTCTTCTCTGCGTTAATTGCGGTTAAGGCTTTTACCCAATACGTCGCCAATCACAACTTCAAATACTTCGCCATCTATCGGATTATCCTTGCATTAGTTGTTTTACTTACCCTGGCTCGCTAGCTTATCTCTTTGTTTTTTTTGCTACTTTCTTTTTTGTCTTCGATACAGCCGCTTTTTTTATCTCCTTCTTTTTTGGATTCTTCGCCGGCAGCAATTTATAGACCACGAAGATGACTATTGCCACCAAAGCCACTACAAACGAAGCTTGCGGATCGATCATTGCCGTAAACAAAACAAATATTGCTGATATAACTGCAATCGCCGTCTCTGTGTTAGTGTTCATATATTTATTAAACCATTATTTTATCCGTCGTGTATATTCAAAATATTATTTTCTAGTTTGATGACCCACAAAGTCATCATGATAAACTATTAACAATGTCCGAACCAATAAAAAAATTTTCTGACCAAGTTCGAAAACTTAAAGAAGATGGTCTGTTCAAAAAATATCGTATAGTCGAATCTCCTCAAGGAGCTTGGCTAAAAGTAGACGGTAAAAAAGTTCTTAATTTCTGTTCTAATAATTATCTGGGCCTTGCCGGTGATCCTCGGATAAAAGATGCCGCCATAAAAGCTATAGAAGAATATGGGGTTGGTACGGGTGCCGTCAGAGCACTCTCGGGAAATTCGATTCTTCACGAACAATTGGAAACTTTATTGGCCACATTTAAAAAAACTGAAGCTGTCATGTTGGCTCAAAGTGGTTTTGTTGCCAACCTTATCGCTGTCCAAACCCTTGTAGACAAAGAAGATATTGTAATTTCCGATGAACTTAATCACGCGTCGATTATTGACGCTGTTAGACTCGCTCAAGTTCAAACAAAACATATTTACCCACACAATGACATGTCTGGTCTCGAAGATAAACTTATCGAAGCCACCAAAATAGTCAACGAACAAAAAAGATCGGACAATACCGATAAAACCATTCTGATTATCACCGACGGTGTATTTAGTATGGACGGAGACATCGCTCCTCTTCCTGAAATCGTGAAATTGGCAAAAAAATACAACGCTCTTACCATGGTGGATGACGCCCACGGAGAAGGAGTTCTTGGCACTCACGGCCGGGGTATCGTTGACCATTTTAATTTACACGGACAGGTTGATATCGAAGTCGGAACTTTATCAAAAGCCCTGGGTGTTGTTGGCGGTTGTTTGGCAGGCAATAAAGATCTAATTGATTTTTATAAGCAAAAGGCCAGACCCTTTAGTTTTTCCACCGGTCTCTCTATCCCCGATACGGCCGCGTTAATAGCCTCCGTCAAACTTTTAAACGAATCGGATGACCTAGTTACCAAGCTTTGGTCTAATGCCAAGTATCTGAAAGAAAAATTTCAGGAAATGGGTTTTGATACTGGTCATAGCGAGACCCCCATCACTCCCGTCATGGTCGGTGACGAAGAAAAAGCCCGTCAACTTAGCTCCTACCTTTTTGAAGAAAATGTTTTTGCCACACCCATCCTTTTCCCAATGGTTGCCAAGGGTAAAGCCAGGATTAGAGTTATGCCTTCGAGTTCTCATTCTAAAGACGAACTTGACTTCGGTCTAAAAGCTTTTGAAAAAATCGGTAAAAAAATGGGGCTTATTTAGCCCCATCTTTTTATCTTCTTCTTGTAAGTTTTTTTCTTGTTTGAGAAATTTTCTTTTCTGCCTTGGCAAGTTCTACTTTTCCTTTCTTTACAGTAGTATCAACCGTCTTCTTGACCATCTCTCTATTTTCCTTATCAGACAGAAAAATTGCCGCTGCTCCGGCAGCTATACCCACGACCAACGCACCTACGGCACCTAATAATCCTTTATTAACTTTAGTTTTTTTGGCAGGTCTTCTAACCATCTTAATTTGGATATTGATAACTAATTCATTATTACACAGTAAAGTCTCAATTCATACTTTATAATGGAAAAAGTCTATGTCGATCGTCAAAAAGATCAGAAATGTTTTAATCGGAATTATCAGTTTTGCCATTCCTATTGCTTTGATCATTTATTTCGCGAGAGATATTAAAAACATAGAGCATTTCATCCCCTCCACCGGTATCGCAGGACCTCTAATTAGTATTTTAATTATGGGTTTACTTTCAGCCACACCTATTCCTACCGACCCGATTGTTATTCTCAATGGGGCCATCTTCGGACCATTTGTTGGTATCCTAGTCTCCTGGATGGGAAACAATGTTGCCGCAGTTATTGAATATTTTATTGGACGGGGAATCAGTTCTGTTGCTGATTTTGAGAAGCAAAGAAGTAATTTACCTTTTGGATTAGGTAAATTCCCGGCAGAAGCTCATTGGTTTTTAATTTTTGGACGTTTTATCCCGCAATTTGGAGGTAAGCTTGTTTCTCTTACGGGAGGTATTTATCGTGTCAATTTCACCAGGTATTTGTGGACTGCCTGCGTCTCCAATCTTTTTGGTTCGATACTCCTGGCATCAAGTGGCCACTTCATTCTCCAGGAATTCGGACACTAATCACCTGCAGCCCCCTCAAAATGTTTTACCAGCCATTTTCCTGCCAATTCGGCCACCTTTTCTAAAGCACCAGGCTCCTCAAATAAATGTGTCGCGTTGGGAATTACTTCAGTCTTTTTTTCACATCCTATATGGATATAGGCTTGACGATTCAGATCTATTGTTTGTCTATCCGCCCCACCGACAATCAAAAGTGTCGGGGACTCTACCAGATCCAGCACCTCTCCTGCCAAATCCGGTCTACCACCACGACTCACCACTGATTTGATTTTTAAACCCCAATAAGCGGCGGCCGACAATGCTGCCGCTGCACCTGTACTAGAACCAAAATACGCTAATGGCAAATCTCTTGTCCTCTCATTTTCCATACACCACTTTGTCACACCCACCAATCTATCGGTTAGCAGTTCGATATCAAAACGGTTATCCGACAACTTATCCTCCTCTTCGGTCAGCAGATCAAATAATAAAGTAGAAATTTTTATATTATTTAGCTGTTCGGCTACAAATCTGTTTCTGGGACTCTTTCTGCTGCTGCCGCTACCGTGAGCGAAGATCACCAATCCAATCGCTCCTTCTACCATTGAAAGATCTCCTGTAAGGTCAACACCGCCAATTTTTAACGTAACTTCATTTTCCATCTGATTAAAATATAACAAATCTTACAATCCAAACCAAGACCTATTTTATTCTTTTATAGTTTTTACTCCCTAAAGGCTACAAAATAGATATAATGAATTATGGAAAAAACTATCGAGATCAAAAATACCCGCAAAAAAGGCCGGGGTGTTTTTGCTCTTAAAAATTTTAAAGAAGGCGAGATTGTCGAATCCTGCCCCGTAATTACTCTCACACCAAAAGAGCGGAAATATTGTGAGAAAACTATTTTGAACTTCTATATTTACCCATGGAAGAGTTTAAAAAGTGCTGCCGTAGTCCTTGGTTACGGTTCGATCTACAACCACTCTTTTACACCCAACGCCGACTGGGTTCAAAATTTTAAAACCAACTCAATGGTTTATACCGCCATTGCGCCGATTAAAAAGGGCGAAGAAATCACCGTCAATTACAACGGTGAGCCTGACGATACTACACCAATAGATTGGTTTGAAATGTCCTAATGCATATCTACCAAATACATGGCCACAGAATCAACCCGTTTTTCTGAGATTGATCTCCTCAGGGGGCTCGCCATCATTGGCATGGTCATCTATCACTTTCTCTTTGACCTTTCCTTTTTTTATAATTTTCCGATAACTGTAGATCGGGGGTTTTTTTATTACTTAGCCAGAGCGGTCGCGGTTATCTTCCTTTTGTTGGTCGGCATGTCTTTAGTATTTTCTTTTAAGAATTCCAATAATTCCAAAACTTTCATCTCTACTCATCTTAAAAGATCTTTCTTTATCCTTTTTTTCGCCTTATTAGTTTCTGCATCTACTT
>DASVZW010000032.1:0-16535 GCA_036391475.1 Patescibacteria group bacterium
AGGTTGTTTACCGGATGAAACTCCGGTGCTAGCTAAACTCGACAAATCTTTTTTGTCGTCAATAACTAAGGTAATGAGACTAATACCTGATAACAAAAATAAGAATATAAAGAAGCCTATTAAGCCCCTTCTCGGGTTCATGTATCCAGTTTAGCAGAGAACAATAAAAAACCCTATTAAAAAATAGGGTTTATAAATAATTATCCGAACCAAGGGTCCGGATGGTCGGTACCGCCGGAACGGTTGATCGTAGCAATCGCCTCCTCAGTGAGTTTTCCACCGGATTCCAAGATCTTCAGGCCGTGCAACATCCAAGGTGCAGGTTGTTCTCCAAGATTATTAGACCTAAGTCCCCGTGCATAGGCGTCCAAGATAACTTCAATTTGAGTTTTTTCCAAATTTTCCAAAGTTCACCTCCACGGTTTTAAGTTAAGGTGAGATATTTTACTATATTAGAAGGTGTTCGGGGCGGGAATGATATTACCGATCGGAGTAGGAGTGGTAATTGAGGAAGAAGGAGTGGCAGTAACGGTGGATAATGGCGGAAGCGAGATTTGGGGCACTGCTTCGGAAGTGGGAGTAGGAATCGGAGTTTCAGTAGGAAGGATATTTTGGGCTAGTCCCAAACGATAAGCCAATAAACCAATCAACAAAATAATGACTGCTACCAGCACCAAAGCCCAGGTCTTATCTTTCTGGTCCATATGTGTAATATATTACAGTTGAAGAGGAATATAAAGTCTAGGATAAATTTATAGAATCCCAGGCGGTCGTAATTAGGTTCGATTCTTTTTTGGATAAGACTTTGACAACTATACCCATTTGGACCAAAACTCTTGCGCCAACTTTTACCTTTTGATCACCTACGAGGGCCTGTCTGGTACCGGAAGGATATTGGATCGTAGCTTTTAGACCGGAAATTTCTTTTACTAAACCTGGGTAGGCAAGACACATATATAATGGATATTAACATATGGACAATAAACCGAAACTAAAAATAGGTTGGTTTTCTTTTACTTGTTGTGAAGATAGCACCATCCTCCTAACAGAACTTCTGAATAAACATTTAGATGAATGGAAAAAAGTAATTGATTTTAGACATTTTAAAGCTCTTAAAACAAAGAACAGTATCGAAGATTTGGATGTGGCCTTTGTGGAAGGAGCTATCTCTTCACCTTCTCAAGAAAAGGAGTTAATGAAGATAAGAGAAAATTGTAAATATCTGGTAACAATAGGTGCTTGTGCGTGTACAGGACAACCATCGGCCAGTCGGAATAACTTTGTGTCGGACGATATCAACTACAAAATTGCCTATTACATGTGTCACTTTGACTATAGCAAGGATGTTAAAAAGATCGCCGATTTCGTGAAAGTGGATGATGAAGTTAACGGTTGTCCAATGAATCCGGATCTTTTTATTGAAACAGTAGGTAAATATTTAAAAATTTTTAACATAGCTTAATATGCATTCTGCCGACATAACAATCGAAAATATTACAAAAATCGAAGGTACTGCAGGACTAAAGGTAAAAATAGTTGATGATAAGGTGACGGACCTGGAGTTTATCATCAAGGATTACAGACGCTTTTATGCCAAAGCCGTTGAGGGTAAACCGTTCGTAGCCGTGCCATCATTCATATCAAGAATTTGCGGAACGTGTTCAATCGCCCACTTACTTTGCTCCATCGAGGCAATAGAGAAATCTCAAGGAATAACGGCTTCTTTACAGACGAAGTTGCTGAGAAGATTAACTTACGATGGATTGATGATCAGAGACCACGCCTTACATTTATATTTTTTTGTATTACCCGACCTACTGGGAATAGATTCAATTCTGGACATTCCGGATGATGATAATAATTTTGGCCATCAATTGCTGCATGACTCTTTTGACATAAAACAAACAGGAACCGACTTAACGGTTGCTATTTCCGGGGCAGCGATCCACGCACCAATGCCTACAGTCGGCGGGTTCTTAAAGACTCCGGATCCGGCCAGTTTTCCACAGTTAATAGAGAAATTGGAAAAGATCAGGCCACAGGTCCTAAGAGGCATTGAGGCTTTTTCTAAGATGCCCGACGTATTAATCAGAAACTCTGATTATCTTTGTTTAAAAAATGATTCAAGTTATGATTTTTTGGAGGGGAGCGTGGTAAATACCAGTGGAAGAAAAATCGTCGAGGAACAATTCCATGATTTTTTACATTCGGTAGTTATTCCCTATTCCCAATCGGAAGGATATATCTTTTCCGATTCACACGAAGATTATTTAGTGGGTTCATTGGCGAGACTGAATTTAGGCAGAGAATTGCTAAACAAAAGGACTTTAGGGGATGTTAGTAAATATTTATCGGTATTCCCATCGAATAATATTTATCACAATAATTTGGCTCAAGCGATCGAGATCTTACATTGTGTTGATGATGCCATCGATATATTAAAGTCGATTCAAATCACAGAAGAAAAGCCGGTGACGATGCCACATAGAGCAGGAGTAGGTGTAGGTGTGGTGGAGGCTCCAAGAGGAACTTTGTACCATCATGTGGAAACAGATGAAAAAGGAATGATCGTAAATTATGACGTCATCGTACCAACAGCCCAAAATCAGATCAATATCGAAAACGATCTTAAAAAGTATTTTGAAGAAAATTTGGATAAGGATGAGGAAACTCTTAGATTAAGTGCCGAGAAAATAATCAGAGCTTATGATCCCTGCATGTCCTGTGCAACCAACTTTTTAAAAATAGAGTTGATCAGATCATAATCAAGATCAGTGTTCATAGGCAGTCCAATAATGGTAAATTTTTCCAGTTTACCGATCTTTCTTAGATATTTAAGCTGAAATCCTAAGTCATAGTCATGAGCGGTGGTGCTGCGTGACAGAATTAATCTATCAATTTCCTTTTCGGTTAGTAAAGTGACTTTATCCAGTCCCACGACAGTGTCCAAGATATATAGTTTTTTGTCATTTGGTAAGGGTAAGTCTTCATTGGGTTTAATGGTCCGGAAAATAATTCCGGGAAGGTTTTTGAATTTTTTTGAAACCAAGAAAGGTAAGGCGTCTTCAGATAGATCCTGATTACCAAATACATAAATAGTCATCAGGAACATTGTAGTATGATTATTGAAATATGAAAGAAGCTGATCGAGAGGGCTTGCAAAACGCGGCCAGATTTGCGATTCAACCCAATATGTGGGGTTTTTGCGGTGAAGATGAATGTCAGGAAATTTTAAGGAATTTTGTGACGGAAAAAAGTGACAACTCAGAACTGGTTAGAGTAACACTACACGAACACGGATTCCCCCATCTTAATTCTTTTTTGGAGTCTATAGCCATTAAAACCGGTTTAGACCTTTTTAACGAGGAGGTGGTATTGTCGTACTGGTTGGGAGGACCGTTGACTGAAGAGGTTGGAGTGGATAATAAGGCTGTGTTAGCCGAGTGCTATAGAAAACAAATTTCTCCGGAATTCGGTAATCAGCTGGAAAAAGTTCTACCCGAAAAGATATATCTAACTCACTTATCCCAAGTAGCACTGGTTGCTGCCGCAGACTATCAAGGTGCAGAAAAAACTAACTTGATAAATCACTGTATGATCGCTTTTGGGAGAGTTTTGGAACTCGACTCAAAAAATAGAATGGCGGTAGTAGAACGGGAGGTACTTAAAAAGACAGATTCCGGTTATAAAGTGGTCGCGAACAAACAGAAAGTAAAAATTGATGCCGATCTTACTCCTGAGATCAAAAAGGGAGATGAGGTCACTATTCACTTAGGTTACTTATCTTCAAGAATTAACCAAGAAATGGCCGACCGGCTTAAATTTTGGACCAGAAAAGTTGCAGAGATCCTCTAAGCTGGCCAGACCTGTTTGCCGGTTTCAGTATCGACGATGACAATTGCTTTGGTAGGACATGACTGAGCGGCCAATAAAATGTTGGCTTCGGTATCTGTACTGCCTTCCTTAATGACGGATTTGTTTTCGGCGTCCATGACGAAGGTAAGAGGAGATACGGCGACACAAGTGGTTGCGCCAATACACAGGTTGCGGACTACTTTTACTTTATATTTACCGATCTGAACCTCTTTGTCGGATTGAGTTGTTTGATTATCCATATATATATTTTAATTGATTAATAAAGGGTTTGTAATAATTTAGTTATATCTCTTTTTTCGACGAGATTGTCCACTAAAGGTATGTTTTCTATCTGAGGATAATTCGATTCGGCGGTTGGTTTGTCAACTTTGTAAAACAAACCGACGGGAATTTGTTTTGGTCCAAACTCCAAAGTCTTTTCCAAAGCCTTAGCGATATTGGTGGGATCATAATCCGCAGGAAGCTTGTAGGTATTATCAGTAAAGAACGTTGGAGAGCACTCCTTATTAAAAGTGACACAAGGCTGAAGCATTTCAACGACAGAAAAACCCTGATGTTCGTTGGCTTTAATGATCATGTTGGTTAGACCGGCAATATCGTTGGAGTAGACTCTAGCGGCGAAAGTGGCCCCGGCGGCGATGGCTAAATTTAAAATTTTAAAAGGTTCGTCCGGGTTTCCTTCGGGAGTCGACTTCGACTTGAAGCCTTTTCGGGTAGTAGGCGAGGTCTGACCGGTAGTTAAACCATAAATATTGTTATTGTGGATCAAAACAGTAACGTTGTGGTTTCTTCTGGCGGCATTTATAAAATGGTTTCCACCTTCTCCCAAACAATCACCATCACCGGTAAATACAAATACATTTAAACGGTGATTACTCATTTTGATACCATTGGCTACCGGAATAGGACGGCCATGAAGTCCTTCAAAAGAAGTCAGTTTAACGAAGTTGATCATATGGCCATGACAGCCGATACCGGCGACAAACACAGTATTGGTATTGTCCCAGCCTGAGGCGACAATGGCATTTTTAAAGGCGGCCCAAATTCCAAAATTACCACAACCGGGACACCAGTTGGGAAAATTGGGGGTGGTTAATTCTGCTGGAGTGATCATTTTTTAATTAGAATACTGTTAATTTTTTCTCTGATCTCTTCAGGGAAAAATGGTCGACCATCATCTTTTAACAATTGGTCTAAAATATCAATACCGGTTTTTTCACGGATGAGTCCAGCCATTTGTGCTGTGCTATTACACTCGATATTCAGTAAATATTTTGCTTTGGATAATTGCTGAAAAACGGCGTCGGTTGGGAAAGGACTCATCCAAGTGATATGAAGATAATTTACGAACGGGTAATCTTTCATAGCTTCGAGTATGGGACCTTTGTTGCTCCCCCATGAAACTATGGTGATATCGGCGTTCTCAGGACCGTAAAGAATTGGTTTTTCCATATCTTCCTTGGCACAAGTATCAAGTTTGCGCAGACGTTTTTGTACCTGTTCATTTCTGTCATGAATAGTCTCACTGGAATAGCCATAGGAATTATGTTCATCGGAATTGGCAACCAAGTGATTCCCTAGTCCCGGTATAGTCCGGGGAGAAATACCATCCTCAGAATTTACGTAACGATGATATTCAGGATCTTTTTCCAAGAACATCTTACCCCGATCAATCCGATATCCGGAGTAATCGAATTCCGAGAATGTCTGTTCATCATCAAGTAAATTTTTATCGACCAACAGAACAACCGGAGTTTGATATTTCTCGGCAAGATTTAAGGCCTTCATGATCATATGAAAGGCTTCCTCGGCGTCACCGGCGGCAATCACTATACGAGGAAAATCTCCTTGGTGAGAATGAAGTACAAAACGAAGGTCACCTTGGGCACTCCAGGTAGGGAGACCGGTACCCGGACCGCCACGCATACCCTCGACAATAACAACCGGGGTTTCTGTTTGACCGGCAAGACCAAAGCCTTCAGTCATCAAGCAAAAACCGCCACCTGAAGTGGTAGTCATAGATCTTGCCCCGGCAAAAGAAGCACCTATAGCCATATTGATCGCGGCGATTTCGTCTTCGGCCTGTTTGTAAACGTAACCGTATTCTTCTTGGTTAGCAGCCAAGAGAGACAAGATGTTGGATGTCGGGGACATGGGATATATGGCAGCGTACTGAAGTCCACCGGCAATGGCGCCATAAGCGACAGCATCGGTACCATTAACAACCATTTTCTTCCCGGGATTATTTTGGGGAGCTAAAAGTGGTTCAAATTTATCAGCAAAGTTAGTTTTGGCGTAGTCATAGCCGGCTTTGGCGGCAGTTTGGTTTATTTTGACTACCTCACCATCTTTGGATGACAGATCTTCGTCGATCAGATCAAAAAGATGTTTGAGATCGCCACCAAGAAGAGCGAGTGCAGCGCCAAGGGCAACGTTGTTGGAGACGATATCTTGACCACCTGCCTCAGCCGCTATTTTTTTTAGAGGTACAGGGAAAAGGCGACATTTATCTTTACAAAGAGTGACGTCGATCTTTCCCTCGTCTTCAAAAATTATTCCGGCACCTTCTACCAGCTCTTCCAAATGAAGATTAATCGTCTCTTGATTAAGAGCAATTAAAAAATTGACAGGCCGGATCTGGGAATAAACTTTGTCCAAAGAAAAGGTTGTCTGCATGACATTGTGACCTCCGCGTATCAGAGACGGATATTCGATATAGTTATATATGTGATAGCCGGAACGGGAAGCAATTTTTGAGAAAATCAAACCAGCGCTCTTTATACCTTGACCGGCCTGGCCTCCAATTTTTATTGAATAGACTTTGTTTGACATGGTTTAATAAAATTTTTCCGAGTAGATCCTTTCTTGTGGACATCCACTCTCTAATAATAGTTTAGCCGATTCTTCGATCATTGCTTTGTTTCCGCATAAATAGGCGCTACACATACCGGCGTCAGGAAAATCTTGTTTTACCATGTCGGTAATGTGCCCCGAAAATCCGGTCCAGTCCGGCGAGGGTTTGGATAAACAAAGTTTGTAATGGAAGTTTGGATAATTTCTTGATAGTTCATCAAAAATGTCGGTCCAAAAAATATCTTCTTTGAATCTTAGACCAAAGTATAAGGTGATCGGTTGAGTTATTTTTAGATTTTTTAATGCGTCTTCAGCCATGTATTTTAAGGGAGCAATACCGGAGCCGGTGCCCAAAAGTAACAAGTGCTGTGAACCATCGTTCGGCTTTAGGGTGAAAATACCGGCGGGACCCAGGTAAGTAATTTTTTCTCCTTCTTTGAGATTCTCAAAATATTTTGATCCAACCCCTTGGGGACTAACGTCGACCAATAATTCAAAATGATTTTGATCCGGGCACCCGGCGATCGAATAGGCATTTATCCTTTGGTCGCTAACCTTAACGCTGACAAATTGACCGGCTTTGAAGTTGAGAGGAGTAGCCGATTCAAACAAAAAATGATGATATTTATCGGCCACAAGTTTATGGGAAATGGTGGTAGCGGTTTTGAATTGAGGAATGGTGAAGGTGGGAGTCGATAATTGAGTTAAGACGACCTTACAGTCAACCGCCCAAGTGCCGTTGTGAGTAATTATCAGAGGGTTAATTTCTATTTCAGAAATGTCGGAAACCGATTCGGCCAATTTACCTAGCCGGACGATGGTTTCATATAAAGGGTCAAGATTATATGGTTGGTCGCCACGATAGCCTTTTAGAAGCTTGACGATCTTAGAATTTTCGACCAACTTTTGGGCCTGCTCATGAGTAATCGGTAACAAATGAAGGTTTCTATCTACCAACAATTCGGCATATTTTCCTCCGGCACCAAATAAAATTACCGGGCCAAAGTTGGGATCACGTTTTACGCCAACAATTATTTCAACACCTCCGGCAATTTCTTTTTGAATTTGAATCTTAACGTTCTTTTTAATTTCCGGATCGAGTATGTCGATTTGTTGAGACAATTTCGCCCAGGCGATTTTTAGCTCATCAATATTATGAATATGAGTTATGACGCCTCCGATATCGGCTTTATGAAGTAAACCGGCAGAGGAGACTTTAAGAACCATCGGCCAACCGGAACCACTGGCAAACTGTTCCGCTTCTTCGATATTGGAAACCGGCATGGTTGGTGGGCAAGTAATGCCGGAAGAAGAAACAACATCATTAGCGGCAAAGTTATCTAAATTTTTCTGGAAATTATTTCGGGCAGAGGAAAGAATATTTTTGACCGTATCTATATTTTGTTCCAGAGGTAATTCGGGAGTGGATGACGTCTGTGTCTGATTAGCTCTCCAATTTTCCCATTGCCACATAAGTGAAAGAGTTCTGATGGCTTGTTCGGGGAAAGGGAATGAAGGAATTTTTAGGTCATTTAAAGTTCTTTCTCCTTCGGCGGTTAGACTTCCGCCAATAAATGAACATAAAATCGGCTGGTTATATTTGGAGGACAGGTTGCCAATTATTTCGGCAGTTTTTTCTATTTGTGTCATGAGCTGAGGAGTAAGAATGACGATGGCAGCATCGACTGTGGGTTCTTGCAATATGGCTTCAAGTGCCTGACCAAAACGGTCGGCCAAAGCGTCGCCCAAAACATCAACAGGGTTAAGGAAACTGGCCATTCTAGGAAGGAAAGCGGCCAATTTTTGATGCGTATCAGGACTAAATTCAGCCATTTTAAGACCCGAGTCGGCAATGGCATCAGTGCTTAAGACTGCAGGCCCTCCGGCGTTGGAAACGACCGCAACGTTTGGTCCTTTGGGTACATTTTCCCAAGCTAGTGCTCGGGCTACGTTGAAAAAATCATTTAAATCCGAACAGCGGATAATACCCGACTGTTTGAAAGCAACATCAAGAACACTATCTTCTCCGGCGATCGCTCCGGTGTGAGAATGCATGGCTTGAGCAGCTGCCTTTGATTTTCCCGGTTTAAGTGCAAAGATGGGAGTAGTTTTGGATATTTCAGTGGCTATCTTAACGAAGTCGGTGCCTTTAGCAATTGATTCGAGATAAAGTCCAATGGGAGAAACTTTGGATAGTCTTGGATCTTCCAGTAACGGAATGTGATTTTGTAACCAGTATTCAAGAATATCGTTTTCGGTGACAACCGATTTATTCCCGATAGTAATAAATTCACTAAAACCAAGCTTGATCGTCTGACACCAATCGAAGAGACTGGCAGCAATAGCGCCTGATTGGCTAACGATCCGCAAATTACCAGGCTCTTTAACTACCTGGCCAAAGGTGACGTTTATCGGGAGATAGTTGTTGGCAAAACCCAAACAGTTGGGTCCCAAAACATTGATCTGATATTTATTGGCGGTGTCGACCAATTGTTTTTCAAGCAGCTCCCCTTCTCCACCAATTTCTTTGAAACCGGCAGAAAAGATAACGGCATTTTTGATACCTTTTTTGCCAATTTCTTCGAGAACTCCGATAGCAACGGCAGAAGGAATAGCGAAGACCGCCAGGTCCGGGACTTCAGGCAGGCTGTTTACATCAGGGTAACATTTCATACCCGCGATTTCCGCTTCGTTTGGGTTGACAGGGTATAAAGTCCCTTTAAAACCGGAATCGATGATATTTTTAACAGCGATCGCTCCGACTTTTTCCGGAGATTTTGAAGCTCCAATCACAGCAACCGATTTTGGTGAAAACAAACCATGTAAATCTCTAGACATCAATTAAGACTAGCATAGAAATCACTCTTAAGCACCTGGGTAAATCAAGTCCCAAAAGCGATAATAATTTTGGATAATTTCCCGATGAGCATTTATTCTATTCTTGAGCGAAATATATTTGTCCGGTGAATACGGGATAGTTGTTTCGATAACCAGTCCTATCTTTGATGAAGGTTTAGATCTGACCATCTTTTGATCAGGGTCATAGTAGTTTGAAGAGTATAGAAATTCGTCGATCGAATTATCACTTTGATTTATCACTAAGCCGTCCTGAATTTCCTCTCCAAATCTAGTTTCTCCTTTGCCGGTAACAGGTAAAGAATGCTTTTTAAAAATATTTATGATTTCTTTGGCTAAGGTAATGTTTAGCAGATCCTTGTTTTTGATATAGGCATAACAGGAATCTAAACTTTGCAATTTGTCGGGTACATGATCCTCATGGTGATCAATTACCAGCAATGGCGGATATTTGTAGACATTTTCTATCAGCCAGTTGGTGATTAACCGGTTGGTGTTACTCTCCGGGTCAACCGAACGAGGTTGATCAAACGAATTGGTTAAAAGATGAGCACAAGAAGTGACGCTCTTGCCTTTTAAAAAATCACGGTATTCATTTTCATAGCGGAAATCATAACGATGAGCAAAGGGGTTAAGTAAAGGTAACAAAATAAGTGGAACTTTATAACCGATATTTTTGAAAGTGCCAATTTCTTCACAAAAAGCTTCAGGTGGTGCCGGTTCCTCGCCATGGATGCCACCCAAAGCCCAAAAACACTGAAGTTGATGTTTCCCGGCAAGATGTGCAGCCGGCGAGATGAAACAATAAATTGGGTCGGCCGATTGCATACAGATTAGTACCTTTTTCCAACCAGCCAATTCCAATTCAAGGTAAGTTTTTATTAGATCACCAACCGGTATGCGTCCATCGGAAAAAAATTCTTGGCGTTTTCCCGGAGGTTGAGATTCTTCGCTGTCCACTATTTAAATTATCTGGGTAACTCCGGATAATGGCATTTTTTCCACTTTTTCCCCGAACCACACCAGCAAGGGTCATTTCTTCCAATTTCCTTCGGCTTGGCGGTCACCGGGTCAGACTCTTTTTTGGATTTAGGTGAGGATCCTTCGATGTTCTGGACCGGGGCTTGCATCTGATTCATGGGCATGGCTTGAATTCTGAAAATGCGGTGAGAGACAAGGGAATCTATTCTTGATAAAAGGGATTCGAACATACTAAAGGATTCTTGCTTGTATTCAACCAGAGGATCTCTTTGGGCATAACCTCTTAGCCCTATACCATCGCGGAGATTATCAATGGCATCGAGATGATTCATCCAAAGCTCATCATAACTATCTAAAAGAACTAGTTTCTCTATTTGGGTCAGAGTGTCTTTACCAAATCTTTTTATTTGCTCGGCTCTTGCTTGGGAAATGATGTGCCCAAGATTGTCCTTGACCGATTGTTCATCCAGCCCGACCAAACTTGATTCCACTAAGTTAGCCGACTTGGGATCAAGAGGTAGAATCGATTGGAATTCTTTCATTATTTGATCGGCTTCAACTTTGGATATTCCTGAGGCGGAGTAAACACTGGAAAGATAATCCACTTCTTTATTAAGGTCGGTATTAACGATCTCAGTAAGATTTTCGGACGAACCATTTAGGATATTGAAACGGCGTTTGTAAAATATTTGACGCTGTTTATTCATAACGTCGTCATACTCAACTAGATTTTTTCTTTGGTCAAAATAGAAAGATTCAACTTTCGATTGGGCGGTTTCGATGGCCTTGGAAACCATACCAGCTTCAAGAGGCTGATCTTCCGGAACTTTTAGAAAGTCCATGAGACGGCCAACTTGATCTCCACCAAAAATTCTCATGATGTCGTCTTCCAAGGAAATATAGAAACGGGAGGAACCCGGATCTCCTTGGCGGCCGGAACGGCCTCTTAATTGATTATCGATACGTCTTGATTCATGGCGAACGGCTCCAATAATATGGAGGCCACCTGCCGATTTAACTTTTTCAGCCTCCTTCTGCCATTCTTTTGGCTCTACACCATTTGGATCACCGCCTAAAACAATATCGACACCACGACCGGCGATGTTGGTAGCGACAGTAACGGCGCCAAACCTACCGGCTTCGGCAATGATATTAGCTTCCGATTCATGATTTTTGGCATTTAACACTTGATGAGCAATTTTCTTTTTCTTGAGGTATTGGGACACAATATCGTTTTGCTCAATCGATTTGGTACCGATAAGTATTGGTTGACCAACAGCATGACGTTCGGCGACTTCATTAATGATGGCACTATATTTGGCTCTTTGAGTTTTATAGACGACATCAGGAAAATCCTGGCGAACATTGGGACGATTAGTGGGAATGACAACTACGTCAAGGTTGTAAATTTTCTTGAACTCTTCGGCTTCAGTCGCGGCAGTTCCGGTCATGCCGGCCAGTTTTTTGTAGAGTCTAAAGTAGTTTTGTAAAGAAATGGTGGCAAGGGTACGGCTTTCCTGTTGGATCTTTACTCCCTCTTTGGCTTCTATGGCTTGATGAAGACCATCCGAATAACGGCGTCCAAACATTAAGCGGCCGGTATGATCGTCAACGATGACCACTTCGTCATCTTTTACGATATAGTCTCGATCTTTTATGAATAAGGTGCGAGCTTTTAAGGCTTGTTCCAAATGATGAAGGGTGTCGTAGTCCTGTTGATAAAGATTTTCGACGTTTAAGATCTTCTCGATCTTTCTCAGACCATGATCGGATAAAGTAGCAGTACGTTGTTTTTCATCGACTTCATAATCGGTGTCTGAGGAAAGAGATTTAATTAAATCGGAAAAACGATAGTATTTGTCGGTGGCTTCACTATCCGGAGCAGAGATGATCAAAGGAGTACGGGCTTCATCGATCAAGATGGAGTCGACTTCATCGACAATGGCAAAATGATGGCTTCTCTGAACCAGTTGTTCCGGAGACCTGACCATATTGTCTCTTAAATAGTCGAAGCCGAATTCATTGTTGGTGCCATAGGTAATATCACACCGGTAAGCTTCGGTGCGATTTACAGGGCGAAGATGCTGAAGACGCTTGTCGGTATGAGCCGGGTCAGTGTATTCAGGATCGTAAATGACTGCGGGAAGGTCTCCCTGGCCGGAAAAAATACAACCGACGGAAAGGCCAAGCATGTGGTAAATAGGTCCCATCCATCCTGCGTCACGGCGGGCCAAGTAATCATTCACAGTAACGAGGTGAGCTCCTTCTCCGACCAAAGCATTCAATACCATCGCAGAAACAGCAGAGAGGGTTTTGCCTTCACCGGTTTTTTGTTCAGCAATCTTCCCGGAATTGAAAGCCAGTGAGGCCATTAACTGGACATCATATGGTCTCTGACCAATAGTTCTAAAAGCGGCTTCACGGGTTAACGCAAAAACTTCCGGCAAAATATCTTCCAAAACTTTACCGTTTTGAAGTGACTCTTTAAGGGCAGTTATCCTGGGAGCGAATTCGTCATCCTTTAATTTTTTGACATCGGCCTCCAAGGAATTAATAACGAGTACAACTTTTTTCAGTTTGTCTATTTCAACCTTGTTTGGATTTAAGAGATTATTAAGAAAATTTACCATAGCGTCCTAATTATAAGGCTAGATCAAAGAAATAACTAAGTTGGTGCCGGTAAAGACAGACACAAACCTAAATTGAGATGCCAATGAATTAATAAACCGTTGGGAAATAGACCGGTATTTCGGGTGCCACAACCTATTGATCAAAGTAAAATCAGAGTGATCCTTAAGTTTTTTAAAGAAATCCAGCGATTCTAATTTTTTGGGAATTTCTTGACCGACGAAACAATCAACCAAGACAAGGTCATAATGTTCATCCGTTAATTCATTTACAAAATCGAGAGCGTCCTGAGTGACTATCTGCAAATTATTTCTCTTGGCCAAGCGAAAATATTTAAAGCCGATCTCGATCATCGTCTTGTCGATCTCCACTCCGGTAATCTCGGCCGAAGGAAACAAATCATTAATCAGCCTAGCGTTTGATCCTCCGGCGAGGCCTAACAATAATACTTTTTCGGGGTGGTAATTTTTGGGAAGAAGCTTCTTTATGCCCACACGCCAGATGTGCCTCATGATACTCCCAGATTCAATCAAGCCATCCACAATTAAGGTATCTCCGGTGACGTAACGAAGCAATTTAATATTTTTATTAATCTTGGAATCCGGAAACGACTTAACTTCAGGAAAAAATAAGTGTTTAAAGCCCATTGTCCTTGTTGCTTGATAAAGCTTCCAATTCCGATTTGATTTTTCTGGCTAAGTCGCCCCAGATCTTATATCTTTTGTCCACCTGCCATTTAGTGATCCTTTTGGGGGCGATCTTTTCTTGCATAAAGGCGGCATCGAGAAGATCGGCCGCAGCCAGGTCCCTCTCCATTAAAGAGTTGGTGCCGGAGACAATAGCCACAACAGGAATACCACTTTGGGAAGCAACCACGACTGATGAATAGCCTGCCCCTTCGGTATAAGCAATTTTTAGTCCGGTAACACCGGGGTAGACTCCCAATAACCCATTCCAATTGGGTAAATAATAATGACCATGATCAGAGTCGGTCAAAATATCTTGATTGTCGGACAGACCGGCCGCAATTATTTCCGGATAGTTTTTTTGAATGTTATTCACGGCTATAGCAATATCGTTCAGGGTTGAAAATTGTGTCTGATCGTCCAAACCGTCGGGGTTTGCAAAATTAGAATTGTCCATACCCATCAACCGGGCTTTAACATTCATTAAATGGACAAAATCCTTGGGGGTAAGCTTGTTGGCTGAGGCGGCTCCATCAGCCAAAGTCTGGGCAGCATCATTGGCGGAAGTGGCGATCGCACCACGTAATAGTTGAGCTACAGTAAATTTTTCATTTTCTTTGAGACCCAACACTGTAGGGACTTTATCGATCGAGGCTTTAGTAGCGGTGACTTTATAGTCCATCGGAACAAGATCCAAAACTACTTCAGTAGATATTAACTTGGTAAAAGAAGCCGGGGTAAAAAGCTGACCGGAATTTTTGGAATAATAGACCTTGCCGGTGGTAGAGTTGTAAACCAAGTATCTGGGAACCTTGGCCAAGGAAGATAGAGTGGCCGATTTGGAGAAATCGAGATTTAGGGTTGGAGCTATCCGTGATTTTACGCGGGCCGATTGATCATCGTAGATGCCACCAAAGGGTGATACAAGCGGTTGGATCGATCTGTAATATAAGAAGGCAGCACTCAAAAGTACGATCACAAAGACCGGCAAAAAGGACCAAAGTTTTTTAATCACGCTTGATGATATCTTTACCGATATACGGAACTAAAACCGAAGGAATCTTTATCGAGCCGTCCGATTGCTGATAGTTTTCGAAAATTGCCACCAGCCAACGAGGTGAGTTCGAAGCGGTGTTGTTTAACATATGGACGTATTGCATTTCGTTTTTATCATCGCGGTAACGGATGTTGGCCCTTCTGGATTGGAAGTCGAGCATAATGGAATCTGAAGCCAATTCACCATAGCTCCCGCGACCGGGCATCCAAGCTTCGAGATCGTATTTTTTAGCTTGGGGTTCTCCCATATCGCCGGTGCACATAAGAAGAACCTGATAAGGAAGTTTTAGGTCTTGAGCAATTTCTTCGGTAAGAGACATCATTTCATCGTGCATTTTTTTTGATTCCTCGACATCATTTTTACAGATAACTACCTGCTCGGTTTTGACAAATTCGTGGACACGATAAACACCTTTGGTATCTTTACCATAACTCCCGGCTTCCCGGCGATAACAGGGTGAAAAACCAATCATTCTAATTGGAAGATCTTTTTCGTTCAGTACCTCATCTTGATAGTAAGAAACCAATGGCACTTCGGCAGTACCGGCTAAATAAGTTTCGGTAGGGTCGTCCTCAAGTTTTTCAAACTTGTAGGTCTCTTTTTCTCCCCAGGGGAAATGACCGGTATTTATGAAACTTCTTTTTTTAAGGATCACCGGCGGAGTCATCGGGGTGTAACCTTTGGAAATAAATTTTTGTAAAGTGTACTGCATTAAAGCAAATTGAAGTTGAACGGCTTCATTTTTTAAGTAATAGCCTCTAAAGCCGGCAACTTTTGAACCTCGATCAAAATCGATCAAGTCGAGGGCTTCGGCCAACTGGATGTGGGTTTTTGGTTCGAAGTCGAATTTTGGTTTTTCTCCCCAAGTCCTGATGACCTGATTACCGGACTCATCTTTTCCAACCGGGACTTCATCTAAAGGAACATTGGGAACCTGAAGCATGAGCTCTTCATAGGCAGAATCCAACTCTCTAAGCTGGGGTTCCAGATCTTGGAGTTTGACTTTTAACTCGGTGGTTTCTTTGATCAAAGACTCATCCCGTCCGGTTTTCAGTTTTTCATTGATGTCATTCCTCTTGGAACGAAGTAATTGGATCTCTCCCATCAATTCTCGGCGTTTTACATCAAGGGAGAGGACATTATCGACAACGTCGGGATTTAAATTTTTATTTTTGCAGCCGGTTTTGACTTTGTCGGCGTTCTCGCGGATAAATTTGATATCAAGCATGACTTAATTATATCCTGTTTACATTCCCAGGCTGGGAGCAATGGCTTGCATCGAAGCCAAACAAATTTCAATTAATTTTTCGACAGATAAGTTGAGACCTTCAGGTTTGACACATTCCGCCACTTCATCTCTTCTGGTTCCGGCAGCAAATCTGGGTTCCTTTAAAAATCTCTTGAGGACAGAGGACACTTTGACATCCGCAAGTTTCTTGCTGGGATAGGCGTAAGCCACAGCCATGATCAGACCGGTAAGAGAATCGGCACAGTATATCGACCATTGAGCCTTTGTCACCGGAGCGACTCCGGTGTTTTTGGGTGAGTGAGCCTTAACAATATTTATGACAGTATCGGAAACGGATAAACCGTAATTG
>DASVZW010000033.1:0-4192 GCA_036391475.1 Patescibacteria group bacterium
CGCCGGGAAATAAGTCCTTTATGATATGACCTAAGATCTGAAGTGGCCCGTGACTCATATTCCTCCTTAATACCCAATGTTAACGTTCCATGCCCATATCATACACCAAAATTAGCCTCAAATTGAGTATTATTTCAAAAATTTATCATGTACTTCTTTGAGATGAGGGTTGGTTACATGGGTATAAATTTGCGTGGTAGAAACGTTTTTGTGTCCCAACATCTCTTGGACGCTTCTGAGATCGGCGCCATTCTGCAGTAAGGTAGTGGCGAAAGAATGCCTTAGAACGTGTGGACTGATCCTAACCGGCAATCCCGCCTGCCTCCGGTATTTTTCCACGATCCTTTGAATACTTCTTACCGACAATCTTAATTTTTCCGAAGACAAAGCCGGATCATACTGGCCATTCTTCATGATTCTTATCCACAATGGTCTATAAAGGTCGCTTCTGAAAGATAAATATTTATCCAACCAAAAACAAGCTCTGTCGGACAGAAATACCACTCTGGCTTTACGGCCTTTTCCGACTACTCCAAATTCCTTTTGTTTTAGATCGATCTTGTCTACATCAAGCTTCGCCAATTCCGATACCCGGAGACCGGTACTAAATAACACTTCTAACATTGTCCGGTCTCTCATTCCCGACATGGTTGAAGTATCAGGCGACATAAGAAGTCTTTCTACTTGATCCCGGTCAAGAAACTTTATTCTATGATCCTCCGACTTAGGTAGATCGATCTTTTCCGGAGCCAATGTCTTAATACCTTTTCTGATACAGTATTTCAAAAAGGCTCTCAAAGAGATCACGTAATATGCTTGAGTAGTTGTGGATAACTTATGTCCCTTGTCGTCTTCAAAATGAGCCAAGAAAATACGATATCTTCTTACCATTTCCGGTGTCAGCTTTTCTATATATTCCTGGGCGTAATGACGTTCGAACCACGAACTGAAAGTCTTTAAATAATGTCGGTATTTAACGATCGTCCAGCTACTATAGTTTTTCTCTATCTCAATAAAATTTAGATATCTTTTAATTAATAGTCTTAGGGTTAGATCCAAAGCTTTTTTTGTAGCCACAAATTAATCTTACATAACTTTCACGACATAATCCATTTTTCATAATAAAAAATAGGGGAGCCAAAAACAGGGGATAAACACCGGCATTAGCATAATATCCTATATTATTAATATTATTTAAACCGCTAGGACCAAACAAATAAATTAATAATTAAAAAAATTTTGTTTACCAAAAATAAATTAATAAAAAAATAAAAACATTATTTTTCAAAATAAATAAATTATTCAAAATATATTTCTAGGGAATAAATAATTTCGATAAACAATCAACTTATTTTTTAATCAAAAAATCATCATTAAAGCTAAAAATCCATAAATGATCTGTGTTGCCTTACTAGCGTATTTTTGTGGCTAAATCGGCAAAAAGAACGGGGCGTAGAATGCCCCTAAAACGGCTTCTGGAATCTTTTGTGAGTAGTTAATCATTGAAATTAGCCTCGAATTTTCGGGTTTATCTATGGAAATTGAAAAATTGAGCTCAAACAAGGCTAAACCAAAAGAATCGGCAATATAAGGCTCAAAAGGCGACTAAGAAACCAAGTATTCGGGATTCTTTACGGATATGAGCAGAATAAGGAAACCACTTCTTTGCATGCCTATTTTTTAGGTAGTGTCGTGAAAGTTACATTACACGACATTATTAAAATCATTCTTCCACCGGGTCTCTCTATCCACTAGCGGGGTAGTGCAGAAGAATTACTTTAAAGTAATTCCTTACTAGCACTCTCTTCTCTTGCGACGACACATCAAATAATTAATTCTTTTCCTCTATCTAATTAGCTCGATCTTCTCTCTCGGCAGCCCGGCCTGCTAACTATATCAATCAATATCATTCGGTGTTTCTTAGCACTTATCCACATAGCTTGATAATAAAATCGTGAAAACTCCCCTACGTCGTGAAAACAGTGTTATAGGATATATTATTATAGGACATATGTTATAGGACACTCTCCCCTTTCTTTAGTTAGCCTCAGAAAAAATAAATCATCGAAATAATTTTAGCTTCGAATCATGCCTAACCTATCCAGGATGTCGTCAATAATCCGATTATTATTATCACCAGGCTCGACAAGCCATATTCGTAAAGCCCTTCCAGATACACCCTATTTGACAATCTCTGTTCTAGCACGCCTAGAAGCGAATATATGCCTGAAGTTAGCATCAAGCCACCCATGAACGGTTTTACCGGCCAAAAGCAAAGAATTAAAGCTAAACCTGCCACGATCCATGAGGACACAAACGAATACTTAAAAATATCCTGATAAGAAGCGCTTTTTAGGTCAACGCTCCACAAATTGGCGTAGGCGATAACAAAAGTCACTCCAAAAGTCACCAGGTATACCGACCAGAATGGTAATTTTAAGCTTAGTGCCACCGTATAGAAGAAAAGCGCCGTAATTAACGAAAATATAAAATTTGCCGACCTCGCAGCCCTAAAAAGCTGGATTGTCCTTATAGAAGCCACCGAAAAAATATTCTCGATTAATAAAATACCGTAAATACCCACCACAAAGAACGCAAAATACAGCACTTTAAAAATATTTGCCAATAAAATCGATGTTTCGAATTGGATCGTTTTTCCAAACATACTTGGAATCGCGGCCGGCAGAAAGTTACCAAACAAACCACCACCCAAAGTAAACATCACAGGCAACACCATAAGGGTTAGCCATTCAATACCCTTCAAATCGTCAAACAAGACCCAAACCGAGAGAATGTAAGCTACCGACGAAATAGCTAAAATTAACCCAAATCTATAGTCAACGGGCGCCAATGAACCCAGCCACAATGAAAAGCCCAATATTATTCCTACTAATACAAATTTTGCCCTTTTGGACATTGTTATTCAGCTAAATTAGACCAAACGTCTACGACATCTTCATCTTCGGAAAGCGAATCGACCAAGGACTCGATCTTGCCCCGGTCTTCGTCGGATACAGACATCATCGGTACCGGATTAATTGATTTCATGTATGAGACCGATCCGGGGCCACCCAGCTTCGCCTCATGCCTATTTAGAATCGCATTTATTTCCGCTGCGGTTCTATTCCTGTTATCGGTTACGGCCGTTATCATCACTCCAACACCACCCGGTCCATAAGCCTCATAAACGACCTCTTCGGCGTTGCTTCCTTCACCACTTCCAAGGGCTTTTTCGATAGCTCTTTTTACGTTTTCAGAAGGCATATTGACTGATCTGGCTTCCTCAACCGCTGTTCTCAAATATGGATTAGCGTTTGGATCACCAGAGGCCCCTTTTTTTACGGCTATATGGATCTTTTTTGCGATTTTTGTGAAAGAAGCGCCTTTCTTGGCGTCCTCAATCGCTTTTTGATGTTTTATGGTAGACCATTTTGAGTGTCCGGACATAGATATATTCTAGCATCCCATTCAATATTCAAAAAATGTACACAAATATACCCCTACCACTTGACTAACCTCCACAAAATCTATATATTGCATGCAGCATGAATAACAGCGACATTCAAAATTTATCTCAATCTGCTATCAAAGCTTCCGTCAGCAAAGACTGGGCCCAAGCCATAGAACTCAACGAAAAAATTCTTGAAGAATACCCTGAAGATATCCCTACTTTAAACCGTCTCGGAATTGCTTATTCTATGTCCGGTAAATATAAAAAATCCGTAGAAGCGTTCAAAAGAGTTATTTCTCTGGATTCCAAAAACCAAATCGCCAAAAATAATCTGGACAGATTGAAGGTCAACAAGGACTCCGGTTTAATTAATCCATATCTTCAAAACGTCAGTTTTATCGAAGAGCCGGGAAAATCAAAAGTGATACCTTTAGTCAATGCAGCCGAACCCAAAATGTTTTCTACCCTTAATATTGGCGAACCAGTAGAGTTATCTCCCAGTAAACACAAGATCAAGGCCGTCACTCAAAAAAATATCTTCGTTGGATATCTTCCCGATAATATCTCCCACCGCCTTCTACAGCTCATTAAGGCAGGCTACAAATACAAGTCCTTTATGAAATCGGTAAACTCAAAAAATCCGCAAGTCTTTATTCAGGAAGTTCATACTTCTAAGAAGCTTCACGGGCTCCCCTCTTTTCCTCTTGATGAAAATGAGATCTTGCCAAATTTATCGGCAGG
>DASVZW010000034.1:0-4595 GCA_036391475.1 Patescibacteria group bacterium
CAAACATTTGTCTCGACTTCGGACCAAGACACGAAAAGTATAGCCGGCAGATTAGTCGCTTCTTTAGAGAAAGGGACTACCATTTGTTTGTGGGGTGATCTGGCGGCTGGGAAAACCACCTTTACTCAAGGAATTGCTTTGGAATTAGGTATAGGTAGGCTCACTTCTCCAACATTTATCATCATGAGGGAGTATCCGGTCATAAATAACAATTATTTCAAAACTCTCTATCATTTAGATCTCTATCGTCTAAACTCTCCCGACGAGATAAAAGCTTTTGATATTGATGAGATCATCGCCGATCCTCAAAATCTAGTCGTTATCGAATGGCCGGAAAAATTTGGTGATCAGCTTCCAAAAGATAGAATAGATGTCTATTTCAAGATTACCGATGATAATGAGAGAGAAATAAAAATAATATCCAAATGAAACTATATTTAGACTCTACCAACAACACCAAAATCATAATCAGGATAGACGGCGAAGAATTCTCCAAGGAAGTCTCTTCTCCGAGAGAGCAGAACGTCTTTGGTTTTCTCTTGGAATGTATAGAAAGTAAAAATATAACCCCGGCTGACATTAGTGAAGTTGAGATTAATCCCGGACCGGGAACTTTTACCGGAACCAGGATCGGTGTTTCGATAGGGAATGCCCTTGCTTTCGCTTTGGGAATAAAAATAAATGGACAAGTTCCTCCTATCGAGCCGATTTACTCTGCCCCTCCCAGTATTACCGTGCCAAAGACTGAAAAATAGCTTTTAATTTCCTTAACTTCTCATTAATCCGCTTTAACCCATTCATCGGTGCTTTTTACCGTTTATTGGTCGAATTCTCACAATCTCGTGTTTATAAACTATTGACAATTGTATACAAGTAGTGAGATATTCACCTTGACTATGTATAAAAAAACAATAAAGAAGTTATTGCATCTTTTTCTTTGTTTCTCAATGTTGTTTCAGTCTTTTGCTCCCGCCTACGTCTACGCTGAAGACATAAGTCCTACTCCCACCCCCGAAGTCACTACTACTACAACGCCTGAAGTAACTCCAAGTCCGGAAACGACCGTCACCCCAACACCAGAGGTTACAATTACCCCCACCACTACTCCCGAGCTAACTCCAACTGCAACGGTCACTCCTACACCCACCGAGACACTCACCCCCACACCGGAAGACACTCCTACCCCTGAGGTAACTCCCGATTCCACCGACTCGGCTTTGCCTGTTGATCCTACCATCATACCAACTCCTGTACCCACACCTACCGTAATTGATCAAGCTGTTCAAGACCAAAATGTTTCCGACCAAAATTCCGTCACTTTCACTAATGTGATCGTCAATACCTCTTACAAATACAAAGATACCAACGTTTCCGTCACCTTTACAAAACTTCCTGTTAATGCAGGAAGTTTGAGTATTAAGGAGATAAAACTTACTCTGGAACAGATAGCCCAAACCGGAGCAGTTTCCGATACCGCCTATGACATCACTTCTTCAATGGAAAATGGAACTTTTGAATATGACTTAACCCTTCCTCTTCCATCTGATTCACAAAACAAGGAATTAACTGTCAAATCAACCGAATCTGAATCGACTTTAAATACGGCCTCCATAGTATCCGAAGCCAAAGAGATTCAAAATGACATAGTCACTATCAAAGGTCTAAACCACTTCACCCTTTTTGTTATTTCTAAGGCCGTTGATCCTGCAACTCCAAGTACGAATGAATTAAATCTCATTAATAATTGGGCAAATGTACAACAAATTAGTAAAGGTGTTGGAAGTACTGAATTAAAATTTACTAGTTCTAGAGATTTTTGGAGTTGTTTTGAGTACAGGACAGATGGAGATACTTCACAGATAGTATCTGAAAACGGCGGGAAAAACTTTAACAGCGCTATTACCGATGGGCTATATCCATATGTTTGCGAGAGAAATAGTAATGAAACAAAGATAATTACAGCTAATAAATATGTTGAAGTTCGTATGGTATTCGGCGCAGAATCAGACGAGAGATTTGGCTGGACAAAGTTTGATGTAGACCAAAACAATGGTGCTTCAGAGTGCAACGGTAGTACTTTTGATAATTTTACGAACGGATCAATTAATGGCCAAAATGGTTGGTCTTCGACAGGTAATTACGACCAGGCAATCGTTCAAAATACATTCGGCTTTCCTACATTTGGCTGTAAATCCCTAAGGATATCGAACGGTAAAACCAGTGGATCTTTCGGCGATCAAACTTTTTCGGCATCCATTAGTAACGAAGCGGGTGAAGTTGATTCAACTAATCATGGAATGTCTGGAGGCATCCGTCAAAATCATTTTGAGGCTCAATTTGATATTGCATCTACTAGAACCTCACAACAAGAAAATTTGTCATTATCGGTATCCCCGGATCGTGGAGATGGCTCTCGGATGAGTTACTTGAGGTTCGAAGACAAAAGCGATGGAATCGATGTTTTATTTGACGACGTTATTGGCACATCTTCGCCGGCATATTTTAACGAAACACTTATAGGTACTCTCTCGAGGACGAATCCTCACACTATCAAATTCGTGATCGATTATTATGATGGACCATCGAACGACGTTGTAAAAATCTATATAGATGGATCTCTAATGCATACCGGAACTACTTGGGAAAATTATTATCGATACGATTCAGAGTCGGTAGCAGAGCAAACACCGAGAACCACAGATAATCTATTATTCCGTGCGGGAGGGACCGCAGTGTCTAAGAATAATGGAAAGGGTTTCTTATTTGACAACATTTCGATATCTTCCTCCATGCGACTTCCGCAAGATACTACCCCTCCATCTATATCAATAGGTAATGGTAATGGCAACAATAATACTGGGCCACTTCATCTGGGGATATATAAAGATGCTTTAGATGTTTACGCGTCAGTTTCAGACGAGCACTTATCTAACTATCATTTTAGAATTATTAAGGATGGTAACCGTGATTCTCATAATTGTGGCAATACGCTAGGTAATGCCGAAAACCAGGGCTACGGAGGTTGTGGATATATTTACAATCAAGTTACTTCTCAGACGGAAAATATTGACAATGGTTTAATTGCCAATTTAGATACTAAAAAATTCGGAGGTGATGGAAAGTATTGGCTCATTCTGGGCGCAGCAGATGAAGCAGGAAACAGAGCTGCCCCCAATTATTTAAATGACCCAAGAGTAGCGATAATCGTAGACAATTCTGGACCGGAAACACCAACTAACTCAACTCCATCAAATGGAGTTTGGAGACATACCTCAAATTCGAATAAAACCACTTGGTCACCCGTCACCGATACGAACGGGCCAGTTACTTATTACTACGAATCTTCTGTTTCAAATAATGTTAATGCGGATGGATCGTTTGTAAACAAAGCATATTCGTCGACCGCCTTAAGTGTTCCGGAAATCTATAATCCTGGAGAACCTGAAGTCACTTATTATTGGCACGTCAAAGCTTGTGATTCGGTAGGCAATTGTTCTTCCTGGTCCGATGCTTGGACAATCAATATCGATAATGGCAAGCCAGCCGTTAGTGTGTCAAATCCTACTACCGGATCATATCTTAAGAACCCGGTAAGTATTTCCGGATCCGTATCCGATGCTAGATCTGGTGTTGCTTCAGTTTCTTACCACATATATAAAGTGAATCCTGATGGATCAACCACCCTACAGAATGGATGCACCTCACTAACTTCTGTTATTAATGGTAATAATTGGAGTTCAAATGTAATAAACGATGGCGGAAGTTGCAACTTGTTGGATGGCAATTATGAAATTGCCGCTTGGGCATATGACAATGCCGGTAATCCAGGGTGGGCAACTCGTACTAGATTTATTCTAGACAATACGGCTCCACAAACTCCATCAATAATCTCACCTATTGACGGTGCGGTAATAAAACCTTCTGCTGCCATCTTAGACTGGACTGATTCAAGCGATATAAATGGTGTAACTTACAGATATCAAAGTTTCTGGGCTGGCGGAGGTCATTATGGACCGGTTTCTACTGGTTCAAATTCTTCCATTGATGCCCGAGGCAGTGCTGATAGAGAATATTCATGGCAGGTTCAAGCTTGCGATAACTTGGAAAATTGCTCCGCATGGTCCGGGCCTTGGAAAGTGACAATCGATGGAACAGCCCCATCCACTCCAGGAAACCCAACCACAGATCCATATGTCACCAATTTATTAAATCAAAGTTGGACATGGTCTGGTTCGACCGACAATTTATCAGGAGTTAATCAGTATTTATATCGTGTATTAAACCTCGGTACTGATAACCCGTCAGACTGGTCATCGACAGGACTAGTGTTGGGTACTTCGACCAACCTAAGTGACGGCCAATGGCAATTGGATGTTAAGTCTCAAGACAAAGCAGGCAACGAAAGCGCTGTGGTCTCTTCTCAAACTCTCATTGTTGACACTACACCTCCGGATATAACCATTGATCCTTACAATACCGATCCTACTAATCAAGACATTACGGTCACAGCTCATACAAACGAAGGAACTTTAAATGCAGACAATCATACTTTCACCGAAAATGGATCATTTGTCTTTGAAGCCACCGACACTGCC
>DASVZW010000035.1:0-3918 GCA_036391475.1 Patescibacteria group bacterium
GCCGTATTTACCCAATGTCTAAAATCATCAACGGCAGCACCTTTTCCTTCATATCCCAAAATTTCTTCCTGTCTTACCCCCAATCGGCTTAACAGAATTTCTCTTTCCATTCCTGACCACACCACAACTCTGGGTACCATATACAATAGTATTGTAACTTGTCTACACTTGATATGAATTATTTGTTAAGCTAGAATAAACCCGAACACTTAAGGTCTTTTTTAAATTTTTATGCCCGAACAAACATACACAGCCAAAGATATTACCGTCCTCGAAGGACTGGAACCTGTCCGCAAGAGACCGGGAATGTATATTGGCTCCACCGATGAAAAAGGTTTACATCATCTTTTAATTGAAATTGTTGATAACTCACTTGACGAAGCTATTACCGGTTTCGCTAAAAATATTTTTGTATGCATTCACAAAGACGGCTCTGTTTCTGTCTCCGACGATGGGCGTGGGATCCCAACCGACAAACATGTCTCCGGAGTTTCCGCTCTTGAAGTCGCTATGACCAAGCTGCATGCCGGAGGAAAGTTTAATTCATCGGCATATCAAGCATCGGGTGGTTTACATGGTGTAGGTGCGTCGGCCGTAAACGCTCTATCCTCACAAATGCAAGTTGTCGTCCGTCATGAAGATAAATTTTTTGTCCAAACTTACAAAATCGGTCAACCGGATTTCCCGGTTAAGGAAATCTCGATGAGCGAGGCCGAAAAATACATCCCTGCATTCCATCAAAAACTTCTTAAGTCTTCTAAATCAGGGACTTTTACGCACTTCTGGCCGGACCCCAGTATTTTCAAGATCACTACCGATTTTAATTACGCTAACGTCAAAGGAAAACTTCAAGAAAGAGCCTATTTAGTCGCGGGTGTTTACATTCATCTTTATGATGAAAGAACCGATAAACAAGCCAACTTCTATTTTGAATCGGGTATCAGATCGCTTCTTTCTCACAATAACAAACACAAAAAAGCTTTACACGAACCGATATACATGACCGGTCAAGTGACTGAAGATAATTTTCCGATCGGAGTTGAGGTTGTTATGCAATACACCGATACATATACAGACAATATTGAGTCTTTTGCTAATACCATTAACACCTATGACGGCGGTGCACATCTTACCGGTTTCAAGACAGCTTTAACTAAAGTCATTAAGAATTACACTGCAGTTGCCGAAGGAGAAAAAGAAAAAAAGGGCAAAGAAGTCGAGCTTACACCTGATGATCTTAAAGAAGGGCTTACCGGAGTTGTCTGGATCAAAATGCCCAGTAGTGAGATCCAATTTGAATCTCAAACCAAAACCAAGCTTAATAACGCAGAAGTCCAATCTGCCGTCTATCAAGTAGTAAAGAAAGGTTTGGAAGAATACCTGGAAGAACATCCCGGGACTGCCCAAACAATTTTAGCCAAGATTTCTTTAGCTGCCAAAGCCCGTATGGCTGCCAAAGCAGCTCGCGAGGCCGTAGTCCGCAAAGGTGCTTTGGAGGGAATGACTCTCCCCGGAAAGCTAGCCGATTGTCAGGAAAAAGATCCTGCCAGATCCGAATTGTTTATTGTCGAAGGAGATTCAGCTGGTGGTTCGGCCAAACAAGGGAGAGACCGTAAACATCAAGCCATTCTTCCCTTGAGAGGTAAGATTTTAAATACTGAAGGCGAAAGACTCGACAAGATCATCGAATCGGAAAGTATTAAAGACTTGATCATCGCCATGGGAATGGGAATAGGGGAGACCATGGATCTTGAAAAGCTTCGTTATCATCGTATCATTATCATGACCGATGCCGATGTCGACGGTGCTCATATCGCCACATTGTTATTGACTCTTTTCTACCGCCACACACCTCAGGTAGTAGAGGCCGGATATGTTTATCTCGCCATGCCGCCTCTATACAAAATCGCTCATGATGGCAAAGAGGTCTATGTCTATACCGATGAGGAAAAAGATAAATACTTTGCCACTCTTACTCCGGCTCAAAGGACTAAAGCCGGTGTCCAACGCTATAAGGGTCTTGGAGAAATGAACCCTCAACAACTTTGGGACACCACTATGAATCCTGAAAGTAGAACTCTTAAAAAGATCACTATCGAAGATGCCTCCCGGGCTGATATAGTGTTTACTACTCTAATGGGTTCCGATGTTCCGCCTCGGAAGAAATTCATTCAAACGCATGCAAAAACAGCCACGCTTGATATATAATTTTTCGTATCTAAAAAGCTATTAAAAAAATAAAAACAAAATGGATATCCAACTGATTGCGTTATTCACCGCACCCTTAGTTTCCTTGATCGCCCTCTTTTATGGCTTTGTTTTAAGTCAAAGAATTTTAGCCGAAGACAAAGGTAATTCCAAACTTCAAGCGATCGCCAAAGCAGTTAAAGATGGTGCCATGTCCTACTTGGCTACTCAATTTAAGTTGGTTTTTCCCATCATGTTGGTGCTTGCGGTAGTCATAGCCCTCACCCTTGGAATGGGCATTGCCGTAACCTTTTTGGTCGGAGCGTCTTTCAGTGCAATTATTGGTTACTTTGGTATGTTGATCGCCGTCGAGGCCAATGTTAGAACCGCCAATAATGCCACTAAGGGTCTAAACCAAGCCTTGCAAACCTCATTTGGTGCCGGAACAGTAAACGGCATGTTGGTTGTAGGTTTAGGTCTTTTGGGCGTTTCCCTTATATATATGTATAGCTATTTTGCCTATGTCTCTCAAGGACCCGCAGCTATAGCCGCCAACGCTACTCACATCCTGGTCGGATATGGCTTTGGTGCTGCACTACTAGCCTTATTTATGCGTGTTGGTGGAGGTATCTTTACCAAAGCTGCTGACGTTGGTGCAGACCTGGTCGGTAAAGTCGAGAAGGGGATTCCTGAAGATGACCCCCGTAACCCAGCCACCATTGCCGATAACGTTGGTGACAACGTGGGAGATTGTGCAGGAATGGCAGCTGACGTTTTTGAATCCTACGCTTTGACAATAGTTGCCGCTATGATCCTTGGCGGAGCCATGTTTGGTCTGAAAGGTGTCGTTTTCCCTTTATTGGCTCGTTCCGGTTCCATCCTGACTTCTATTCTGGGAACTTTCTTTGTCAAAGCCAAAAATGACAAGGAAGATCCATTAGCTCCACTCATCCGTGGTTTTATGGTTTCCGCAGTTTCCGCCGTGGTGATCTTTATGCTTTTGGCCATTTACTTATTGGGTGAACCTAAGGCCGGATACGCGTCCGTCGTCGGAATTGTAGCTATGTTAGCCTTACTCTTCATCACCAAGTACTACACCGGACCCGGCGAAAAACCAATAGTTGGTATCGCCAAAGCATCCCAAACCGGAGCGGGTACTACTCTTATCGCCGGTCTAAGTTACGGAATGGAATCTACTTTTGTTTCTGTACTCGTAGTCGCGGCCTCTATTTTCGCCGGTTATAGTCTCCTTGGATTTTACGGAATCTCCCTGGCCGGTATGGGAATGTTAGCTACCACCGGAATAATTATGGCCCTCGACACTTTTGGCCCCATTTCCGACAATGCTCAAGGAATGGTCGAAATGGCCGGATTAAAAGGTAAAGCTGCCGTTATTACCGGAAATCTCGATGCCGTTGGCAATACAACCAAAGCCCTCACTAAAGGCTTTGCTGTTGGCTCCGCAGCCATAGCCGCCAGTTCTTTATTTGCCACTTACTTTGAAGCCACCGGGCTTAAAGCGATCAACATTAGTAATCCAAAAGTCTTTATTGGTGTATTAATAGGTGGTGCTCTACCTTTCCTTTTTAGCTCCAGATTAATTGGTTCAGTCGGCCGTGCCGCTTTTGAAGTAGTCGAAGAAGTCAGACGACAATTTAGAGAGATCAAGGGAATTATGGAAGGTAAAGCCTTACCCGATTATTCAAAAGCTATTGCTATCGTTACCGCAGC
>DASVZW010000036.1:0-2372 GCA_036391475.1 Patescibacteria group bacterium
TATGACAACAACACCTACTCAACCAAAACAACTACTTACCTTTGAACAATTTATAACTCAACTACCGGGTGAGGAACGTTACGAACTCATAGAAGGAGAAATAGTGAAAATACTAGCAACGAGACAACATGAAGATGTCGCTGATTTTATTGGTGATACTTTTAAAGCAGAAGTTAAACGTTTGAGTTTGAACTACAGAGTGTCGGATAGAATTGTAATTAGGACTCTGACCCAAAATGGCAGAGAACAAGGTCGTCATCCAGACGTAAGCGTAGTAGTTCAGGGGGTGACAAAGAAGCTAGAGAGTTTGCTGGATGAGGGTTATAGCTCTCAAACCTTGTTGATAAAATGATTTTTTATTGACGGTATAATTAAGCATTTCCTCGACCCATGAATGGCAAGAGTAAAAAGCGATTAACCAATTTTCCCCGTAAAGCCCAATCCAAAAGTTGCTATGTCTTCTTCTATTTCTTCGGGGTTCTGTCAGACGACAAACATATTTTTGTTGCCCTTGTAGCTTAGTTCTTTTACCTTGTAACCAGGCGGAAGTCATCGCTAAAGCAATCAATAATATTAAGCTAATTAATCTGTTAGGCGATGCTTGAGAAGCTTCAAGATTATAACCGCCCGTTTTACAATCTTTAAACATAGCTTCGATGCCGTAACGTTGGCTATAAACATGAATCGCGCTTTTCAAGTCCGGGAGATTCGTCAACAAATACCAAGGCTCTGACACTTGTTTACTTTTATATTTCCTCTTCCAGGAAACGGCTAAATTAAACCGATTAAAACCCTTCTTTTGCGTGAAACTAATATGATGATAGAATAAATGAATACCTGGTTGAATCCGGATAGTGCTTAAAGGTTGGAACGGTTCTCTTTTTTGGCGAAAAGTTGTCGTGCATTTTTGCCGAAGTACAAAGCCCAAATGCTGACGGTGTAACCATTGTCCTAGTTCTATACTCTGAAACTCTCTATCGCCAATGATGATTAATTTATACTTGCTTAATAATCGGATAACTGGACATAATACTTGTTTTTGTTCTCCGAAATTACAAGCCCCTTTTTTATCTAATAACATCCAAAATATGGGAAAAGCTCTTTTTTGATGAATCGCACTTACCATCAAAACATTATTTTCTTTCCACTGGGTTCTATCGAGCGCAATAATCAGTTGATTTCCCGGCTTTATTTGACGAGATATTACTTCTTTAATAATCGGAAACCATAACGCTAATACACTTAATTTACTTAAAGATAAGAAACGTTGAATATGACGACGCCGACTACTTTCTAGAATCGGTAACGGCAAGGTTGCTGCCAGTTTTTCTATCCTTACTTGTTTTTGGGATTGTAACAACCATACCAGCATCTTCAAGGTAATTAACTGTGCTGGCTTTAGATATCTCTCCAAATATTTTTGATAGAATGAAGGCATCATTTTGAATAGGGTCTTGTGAGATTAACTAGACCTTTTCTTTTTATCACAATTGCATATCTTTTTCTCTATATAGAGTTTATTCTCAATAAGCAGGGAATTTTTCGACCGGGGTTATGCCGCGAAACCCTTTGTCTATATTGGTTTAGGGGCGCTTGTCGCCCCCTAAACGATCATACTCTGCTACCGCTGCTCTCAAATCTAGCTTTTCAGATTCTTCGACCAGGGGTAGGATGATGTACGCCTGATGACCTTGAATTACCTGATGATGAATAAAATCATAAGCTGGAGCGCCTTTGTTAATAACTTTCGTGTGAATCTTCTGTCGCCCTGGCGGTAACTCGTCAATCTGACTGACATCCAAATCCCCGTGCAAAGTCAGCGCTAAGGTACGCGGAATGGGAGTTGCGGTCATCGTCAGTACGTGAGGTCTGTTCCCCTTATTGAGTAAATCTTGCCGCTGCTGCACCCCAAATCTGTGCTGTTCGTCAATCACCACCAAACCGAGTCGATCGAAGTTGACTTTTTCTTGCAGCAGCGCGTGAGTTCCAACTAACAGAGATAATTCGCCTGTCTCCAGTTGGGTGTGGATTTCTCTGCGTTTGGCAGTTTTGGTAGAACCTGTTAGCAATTGAACAGAAACACCAAGGGGTTCAAACCACGTCACAATTTTCCGATAATGTTGTTCAGCTAGCACTTCTGTGGGAGCCATGAGTGCTGCTTGGTAGCCAGATTGGATAGCTGCGAGGATAGCAACGACTGCAACAACAGTTTTACCAGAACCGACATCCCCCTGTACCAAACGGTTCATCGGCGTTTTGGAAGTCATGTCGTTGAGAATATCGTTGATGACCCGATGTTGAGCCGAGGTAAGCGAGAAGGGGAGTTGAGAATAAAACTGTTCCCGCAGTGAGCCAACAGGGGTTATTTTTGT
>DASVZW010000037.1:0-14057 GCA_036391475.1 Patescibacteria group bacterium
CTAATTTCTGAGAACATCGCGGAAGATCCTGAAATTACCAATCTTGCAAACAGTGCCCAAGTAAATCTTGGTTGGCATCCTTCTACAGACTTTGAGATCTCATTAAAGGACTTATATCAAAAGATTAAGTCAAATCCTGAAGATTATGTAGACTCAAGCGATATAAAGACTGAAAACAACGTAAGCCAAATAACCAATATCCTAAAAAATAATGTATCGGTTCTAAGTAGGTTGGTGAAGCCACACAGAAAAAAAGAAGAAGAGACTGAAGGTATAAATAAAAAGAAAATTTTTGGAAAAATAATCGTGGTAGCCTCAGTTTCTTACCTTGTGTTGTGTGCAATATTTACTGTCTGTGTCTATGAAAGCTTTAGAACCTTAGCCGGTTCGCTAGACTCCTTGAAACAGGGGAGCCTGCTAAATTCTGTCGGCCTGGTAAATCGGACCATTATTTACGATCAAGTGGCTATTAATATTTATTGGCCAATTCGACCGTTAGTCAGACTATTTTCGTCAAATTTCGATGATGAGCTCCATAATCTATTCACATTTAATCAATATCTACAAGGCTCCCTTGAAAATCTTCAACAATCATATGTGTTATCCGAAAAAATTTATAATTCATTTCTCGATACAAGTTCAAACGTAAGTATTAACGATGAAACACTAGCCTTAAAGACAAGTTTGGGTCAAGTATATGACAACCTAAATCAAATCGACATAATGGTCAATTCAGGCAAGCTACCAAAGTCAATTATCGAAAATCTTCAAAAAAATCCCGAATACAAGAGGCTAGGGGACCTGGAAATTGAACTATCTCAGGCTATGAAACTGATTAATATTCTTCCCGCAATGTCTTCATCTAATTCAACTAAACAAATCGCCATAATAGTTCAGGATCAAGATGAGCTCAGAAGCCTGGGAGGAGTTATAAAATTCTTAATTGTCCTTAATATCACCAACGGAAAGCTAACCGATGTAAAAATATACAATCAGTCCGACATAGATAATCTAAGTGATGGATCTGTAAAAGCACCTGATACGGTTGCTCAAGTGACCGGCCTTGATAGCTGGAAATTTAGAGATATGAGCTATGTCGGTGATTTTTCACAAACAGCCCAATATCTTAATTGGTATTTAGGTAAAACTGTACAAATTAACCCGGATGTCTTCATCGCGGTAAACAAATCTCTATTTGAAAATCTTCTTGGAGATTCAACCGGAATATCCATAGCCGGAAAAACTATTACCCAAAATAATTTGATCGATAAAATAGATAGCAGTACCGATGATGATCTAAGAGCCGTAATTGATTATTATCTTTCACTGTATCGGTCTCAAAAATTATCTTTAGCCGACTTAAGTCGTTCCTTAATTAGCGAAGCTGAAAATAATAATCTTTATATTTGGGCAAAAGACCAGCAGACTGAAAGTTCCTTTCAAAATTTACCCTTCTCAGGGATTATTAATCCGTACAGTTGTCACAGTGCACTGGCAAACTATCTCTCTTGTATTAGCCAAACCACTTACTTGACGGAATCAAACTTTATGATTGCCCCGGTAAATCCTTATTTAAATCGCGAAGTAATTCACCTCGTTACTCTTACCCAAAACGAAGCTCAGCATGAGTATCAAATTAAATATCACTTTACGGCTGATCTCTCATCACTTAAGAGAGATTATCGATTAATTTATCAGTTGTATGTTTCAGGTAATTCAACCTTATCCTCAGTTACGGTTGATAACCAAGCCTTACAAATTAATTCATTTATAAAACAGAAATTTAATTTGTTTGACTATTATCAAATACCAATTGCTTTATCGGCCGTCACCGATCATCAGATTAGTATTAAATTTACTACGCCAATTACTTTAGCCTCAGACATCAACCAAACTGCCTATTCAATATCCGAAATTAGACAGTCGGGGATTAGAGATAATGGCTTTGGCCTTATGATAAAACTGCCCGACAACACAAATCCTGCATTGGTAACTGCCCCAGTCGACACCAAGCCTCAGCAAGTTTATTATCGTTTTCCGTCTAAAACTGCTACTTTTGGGGTTGGATTAGGCTTAGTTAGGCAGTAAACTTGAGTTCGTGAGGCTCATAAGCTAAAATACTACCCATGACAAAGTACACTCTAAAGGCGGAAAAAAGAACTATTTTTGGTAAAAAAATTAACCGTCTAAGAAAATCTGGGATTATTCCCTCCAATCTTTTTGGAAAAAATCTCGAAAGTCAGGCAATCCAAGTTAATTCGAAGGACTTCGAACGTGTTTATAAACAGGCCGGAGAAACCGGAATTATCTACATTCAAGTTGAAGGAGAATCCAAAGAAAGACCAACCCTTGTAAGCGGGATCGCTTTTAATCCCATCAATGCCAACAGGCTCCATATTGACTTTCACCAAGTAAATCTTAAAGAAAAAGTTACCGCCCATGTTCCGGTAGAAATTACTGGAGAATCTGAGTTGGTTAAATCCGGAGCAGCTGCCCTGATCACCTCCTTGGACGAAATCGAAGTCGAGGCACTTCCTACCGATATCCCCGAAAAAATTGTCTTTGATATCAGTGGACTTAAGGAAATAGGCGATCATCTTAAAGTATCCAACGCTCAGGTTAGTCCCGATGTAGAAATTACTACCGATCCTGAAGTTACCGTCGTTTCGTTGTCCGAACCGGAAAAAGAAGAAGTCTTGCCCACTCCTGAGGAAGCTGCTGAGGAAGCTGCCACCGTTACCGGTGAAGCTGCTCCTGCAGAGGCTGGGGAAGCCAAGCCGGAAGCTAATAAAGAATAATAAGTCTTTAACATTAAATAAAGCGCCCTTCGTCGGGCGCTTTTTTTTTGAGATTATCTTGGCCAGCTCTCTGATATCAACAAGCTCTTTCCATCCAATTCTTTCCAGATTGCTTCGGTTACAAATGGAACGAAGGGGTGGAGCAGCTTCAGAAAGGTTTTATATCCTCTTTTAATTACGGCTCCACTTATCTCTCCCTTTTTATGGCTCTCGATCATTAAGTCGCAGAACCAATGCCAGAATTCATTGTAAACCGTTTCGGCCGCCAAGCCGATCATTAATGAATCTAAATGTTTAGTGATTGTTTTTGTAATTGTTTCCAATTGGGCCTCAAAGGCTTTATCTCCCGGTTTTTCCGTGTCGTCACCGGCCATTTCTTTTATATATCTACCCGCATTCCAAATCTTATTTGCAAAATTTCTCATTCCTCTAACCTTATTTTCTCCCGTATTACTATCCTGCCCGGGAACCGTAGACATCACCAATGCCATTCTTAGCGAATCGGTACCGTATTTCGCCGTCAAATCCAAAGGATTTATTACATTACCTTTACTCTTACTCATTTTTTGACCTTTTTCGTCTCTAACTAATCCGTGTAAATAAACAAATTTAAAAGGCGATTTACCGGTTAAATAAATCCCCAACATCATCATCCTCATTACCCAAAAAGGTAAAATGTCGTATGCGGTTTCCATTACATCGGTAGGGTAATAAGCCTCAAAGTCCCTTTCTTTACCCGTTTTTAAAGTGACTACTGGCCATTGGCTGGATGAAAACCATGTATCAAAAGTATCTGTTTCTTGAACATAGTTATCACCTGGTTTATCAATTGAAACAATATATTCACTTTTGTCACCGTCCTTATACCAAACCGGGATTCGTACTCCCCACACAATTTGTCTACTAATATTCCAATCCTTTAAATTCGAGAGCCAGTGTCTGAGAATTTTTTCTCGTCCTGCGCCTAAAATTATTGTCTCTTTATTATCCAAGGCTTCTAAGGCTTTTTTAGTTAAGCTGGCTACCCTTATGAAGAATTGTGCCATTGGTAAAGGCTCAATGGTCCTGTGGCATCTGTAGCAGTGACCTACGCTGTGTACATAAGGCTTGGTCTCCACCAAAAGGCTCCCCAAATCATTAACGATTTTTTCTCTAGCCTCTGTCACACTTAACCCTGCATAATTGCCTGCGGCGCCGGTCATTTTTCCGTTAGTCCCTATTACAGTATATTTCTTAGCTATTCCGCTTAAGTCCCAGCCTTGCCTTTCAGCCACATCCCAATCATTTTGATCATGCGCTGGAGTAATTTTTACCGCTCCGGTTCCAAATTCCATATCTACCATCTCATCGGCAATAATGGGGATTTCCCTTTCGGTTAAAGGTAATTTTATCTTTGTTCCAATTAAATCTGAATATCTTGAGTCGTTGGGATTTACTGCCACAGCCACGTCACCTAGCATTGTTTCCGGTCTTGTCGTTGCCACCGTAATTGGGCCATAGGAAATAAAATATAATTTATCTTCTTGTTCTTCATGTTCAACCTCTAATTCGGAATAGGCTGTGCCACACTTGGTACAATAATTTACAAGTTTTTCCGACCGGTAAATTAGACCATCTTTATTTAGCTTCAAAAAAGTCTCCAGTACCTTTTGAACTACTACCGGATCCAGAGTGTATCTGTATCTACTCCAATCGGCGCTTGCTCCTAACTTTTTCATCTGATTAATAGCAACATTACTATTTTCTTGTACGTAATCCCAAATCATTTTGTAAAGAGTTTCTCTGTCAAAATCAAACCTACTTTTGCCTTCTTTGGCTAATTTCTTCTCAAAAACGAATTGCGTCTCGATACCGGCATGATCGGTTCCCGGTTGCCACAAAGCAGCCTCTCCCTTCATCCTGTGGAATCGAATTAAAATGTCTTCTATCGTCACAAACATGGCATGTCCAACGTGTAGGGGGTCATTGGCATTTGGCGGAGGCATTATGATTGAAAAAACCTTTTTGCCGGTTTTTAAGACGTCATCTCCACTTGGTGGAGTAAATTCACCAGATTTTTCCCACGACTGATATATCTGGTCTTCCAATTCATGATGGTTGTAGTTTTTTTCCATTTAGTTAATTGTATATAAAAAAATAACCCTCGCTAATCTCCGGTTGGGGATTAGCGAGGGCCATTTTGGCGGTACCACCTCGTATTATACTCATTGGTTGGGTTCTACTTTCCGATTGGATTTCTTCCCTTACTCCCGAGTGACTGGCTCGATCAGCGCCTACATCTTAATTTTACCACTTAAACAAATCTAAACGGTAGTTAATCCCGGATTTGGTTTTAAAAGTTCCGGTTCTATTATATTTGGTGACATTATGGCTGCCGCTCCTACCATTGCGGCATTATCACCACAATATTTCATTTCAGGAATAAACAACTGCCCGTCAGGAATAACTTGTTTTAGTTTTTCTCGCAATGATGTATTTGCCGCCACCCCTCCGGCTACAAGGACAGATTTGACGTTGTACTTTTCTTTAGCACTTAGTGTCTTGTTTACAAGAACATCTACTACTGCGTCATTAAATTCTTTTGCAAGCAACTTAACTTCTGTATCGTTTGGATTAATTTGAGTTACTAATTTATTAAGTGCTGCCTTGAGGCCCGAAAAGCTCATTCCCAATGTTTGCTCGTGTATCATTGGTCGGGGTAATTTAAATCTATTTTCTGAATCATTTCCGATTTCTTCTATCGCTTTTTGAATTGAAGGACCTCCCGGATAGGGTAGTCCTAAAATTCTGGCCGCTTTGTCGAAAGCTTCTCCTGCGGCGTCATCTCTGGTTCCTCCGATCCACTCCCAATTTTTGTTGTCTCGTAAAAGAATGAGGTCGGTATGTCCACCGCTTACAACCAATCCTACCGCCGGAAAGAAAGGAACCTTTCCACTCTCATCTGTCACTATCCAATTAGCTGCCACGTGTGCTGCCATGTGATTTACTCTGATCAGTGGCTTCTTCCATGCCCATGCTAACACCTTCGCCGTCTCCGTACCCACCAGTAAACTACCCATCAGTCCTGGGCCATAACTTACTGCAATTGCTTCAATTGAATCTAGTGAAATATTCGACAAGGCTTCATTAATAACCGGGATTATTGATTTAACTTGTTCTCTTGCCGCCACCTCAGGCACTACTCCACCGTATTTTTGGTGAATCACCGCCGAGCTTGCCACTACACTGGTAACCACTCTGAAACCTATTCCTAAATTTTCTATTACTGCAGCCGCAGTTTCATCGCAAGTGCTTTCAATGGCTAAAATTCTCATCAGCTTATTGTATCAATCCGATTTCTTACTTGCTCGCAATGGATGTATTGGTTCCTCTCATGAAAATTGCCTGCCAAGGCTGATAATTACTGTAAAAGGTTTTATCGATCAAAGTTTCTCCACCTCTTGTCACTTTATAATTGAAAGAAACTTTCGATCCCCAAGCACTCCAATCTACCTGTTTGGTAGTTCCTAACGGTAGGGTAGGATCATCTACATAAAGAGTAGGTGGAGGTGCCACTTGACCCGTTATCTTAGGCTCAGACAAGCTCACTTTCCTTCCGTCGCTTGTTCCGTAAATATCAACTTCCATCGTTAAATTTTTTGTATCGACTATTGTTTGAATTAAGATGTGATTTCCGGTGTCATTTTTAAATTTCAAATCTGCTGAGGGCGAGAATACGGTCGCATCTAACCCCGGCTTACTGTCTTGTTCGTAATAGCCCACTCTGTATGCGTGTGCCTTTCGCTCGGTAATTGGTAATCCTGCGTTTAATGCAGCTCTAAATACCGTTGTAGAAACTTGACACACACCTCCACCATCTCCCAACACTGTTTTTCCTCCACTGATAATGTAGGCGCTTTGATACCCGGTATCTCTTGATATTTCACCAACATTATCATTAAACGAAAACTCACCTCCGGGTGGAACGATTACCCCGTTTATTCTAGTCGAAGCTAAATTGACGTTGAAAACTCTACCGGGGATAGAGTGAAAAAAAGTCGAGGTTCCTTTGCCGATTAATTCTTTAATTCCCAGGTTATTAATGTCACCGGTTCTGATCTTTGGGTACGATAGGATCGTTGGTACGTCTAAACTGTCACCTTCACCACTATAAAGAAAATCTGCCAGTTTATTTTGAAATGCCGGAATATCAATTTTTGCACCTATTATCTCAGGTTTGAACTCCGATACTTTATTGTCTTTAAATACAAAAACAGCATCTTTAGGCTCGGTTTCAATTGCCGGTTTTATATTGTTCACCAATGTCTCAAATTGTTGTTGGTCTATGGGGTTATTCATTAAGCCGAACAAACTGATTATTTGATCTGAACCTACCTGAACCGATTGACTTCCTGCTTTCAAGGTAATTTTTTTGTTAACCCATTTTTTAGCTACTTCGATAGCTCTGCTGGTTTGATCCGGTTTTTCTTCTGCCATCACCACCTCCATTGGAATATCGATTAAATGTTTTCCGGGTAATGCCAAATTGGCTAAGATTTCCTTTTTTAACTCATCTCTTCGTACAGTAATGCCATTTTGTCCATTTGTTAATTTGATCCCTTCTTGGGTTACGGTTAATTTTGGCCAGACTGGAGTCTGGTTCATTTGATTTTCCACATCGTCCAAGATTCCTTCCATTTCGTCGGTGTCATATTGAATAGGGAGTTGCACCGAATAAGAATTTACTAGATTTTTAAATTGTTCACTGACCCTGGTTAATATATTTCCCGATCTTCCTGCTGCCATAGCCTGATCCACCGCCCACACTACGTCATAACTAACTTTAAAATTTTCAAATTTATGGTTTTCCTTACCGTTGTATCTTAAAATTACCTGACTAGGATTAGATGAGGTATAAAGATCCACTAACTTTTGCGCGCTTTGTTTGTCCATTCCACTTACCTCCACACCTGCTATACTCACCCTCGGTAAAACCAAGTTTTTAAAGGCTAAAATAAAACCGACATATCCAGCCATCGCCATCAGTGCTACTATCGTTAGACCAAACAACAAATTTCTTAATTTACCCATTGAATTGCTATACTATATGATGAACATCATTTTATATTGAATTTACTTTTTATGGATAATCAATTTCCACTTCCAGGCCCAATTAATCCTCCCGCTCCCAATGCCGGCACGGAACAAATTGTTCCCTTACCCAATCCTGAAGAGGCTGCCCCGCCACCTCCAGGGTATCAACCTCCTGCCCAAGTTGAAGCTCCGGTTGTAAAACCGTCTCCACTAAAGCTGATTCTTCCCATAGGTTTGGCCATCATCATTGTTGGACTTATCGTTTTTGGAGTGTCTAAATTACTCGGTTCTTCGGCCCCTAAAGAAGGATCGGTTACACCGGGTCAGACAGTTACTCTGACCTATTGGGGTCTTTGGGAACCTATTCAAGTGATGAAACCTGTCATCGACGAATTCGAGAGTGAAAATCCTAATATCAAAGTGAGTTACCAATTTCAGTCACCGCAGGACTACCAGGATCGTATGAAGACCGCCATTGAAAGTAATAAACCGGGTCCTGACATTGTCAGAATGCATACCACTTGGCTTCCTGTTTTTGCGAAAGATTTATTAGTTGCCTTGCCTGGAACAGTCACCGCTACGGATATGTCTACTAATTTTCCTTCAATTGTTTCCAAATTATTAGTCGTCAATAACCAAGTCTACGGTGTACCTATGACCACTGATGGTTTGGGTCTTTACATTAATACCGCCATGTTCCAGCAAAAGTCTTTGGATACTCCCAAAACTTGGGATGATATTCTCACTGACGCCAAAGCTTTAAAAGAAGTCGATCCTCAAACAGGAAAAATTACCAGAGCCGGAATCGCCTTGGGGAACACTACTAATGTCGATAACTGGCCGGACATTGTCACTTTGATGCTCATGCAGGCTGGAGTTGATCTTACCAACCCTCAGGGCAAGGCTGCGGAGGATACCTTAAGCTTTTATACTGACTTCGTCACCAAACACCGTGTCTGGGATGAAACCTTACCCACCTCGACCGTAGCCTTCGCCAATGAAAAAGTCGCCATGATTTTTGCACCTTTATGGCGGGCACCCGAAATAAAAGCCATCAATCCGGCCTTGGCCTGGAAAATTGTTCCGATTCCTCAGTTACCTGATAGTGATGTTGTTACCTGGGCCTCTATTTGGTTTGAAGGCGTTCCCAAAAATAGTGCTCATCCCAAAGAGGCTTGGACCTTCTTAAATTTTTTGTCGACAGCTAAAGCCCAGCAGCTTCTCTTTGATAGTGCCGGCAAGGACCGCGATTTTCCTCAACCTCCTGCTCATAAGTCGTTGGCTTCCACAGCCCAAAACAATCCTTATGACGCTCCATACATCCAAAGTATTGATACCGCCAAGACTTTTTATACTGCTTCGGATACCAGGGATTCAGCCACCTCCATCAATTCTAGGATGATCAAATATTTGGAAGATGCTGTTAACGGTATTACTATGAATCAAACTCCCACCAGTACGCTTCAAACTATGGCCCAAGGATTCCAGCAAGTTCTCTCGCAATATGGACTGATCACCGCGAGACCGACTTCCGCTTCAAAATGAGTGGTCTTAAAAAATCAATCCAAAAAACCTTAGATTACGCCGGTTATTTTAATTATCCACTTGATCAAAATGAACTTTGCTTGTGGCTAATAAGCGACAAAAATGTTCCCAACGAAAAAATTTCGGCAATTCATAGACAACAGTTGTCTCCTGATGAGATTGCTTTAAAAAAACATTTAAATCAAGTTTCTCTGGATAAGATAAAAACTGCTCAAAAATTATCCAAATATTTATCCTTCATACCCTCTATCGACCTGGTAGCTGTCTCCGGTTCTGTTGCTGTTGCCAATGCTAAAGAATTGGATGATATCGATCTTTTGATAGTCACTAAAGATCACACCCTTTGGTTGACTCGCCCCTTTGTTTTACTGATATCTGGTCTGGTCGGGGAGAGGCGTCAACCCACCGATTCATATTTGGAAGCGGCCAACACTTTCTGTCTTAACCTGTGGCTTGAAAAAAGATCGTTAAAAATTCCTCAGTCGAAGCAAAATCTTTATACTGCTCACGAAGTTCTGCAGATTCTACCTATTTATGATCGGCATTCCACCTATCAGCAATTCTTAAATATTAACGCTTGGGTAAAAAAACATTTGGCCAACGCCTACAAGACCAAGTCTTCTTCTGCTCCTCTAGACTCAAAAGGCAATAGTCCGTTTTCACTCCTTATCTCTCCTCTAAATCTGGTCTTTTACTTGCTTCAGTATCTTTATATGAAACCTAAACTCACCAAGGAAACTGTTTCATATCACTCCGCATATTTCCATAAAATTGATTTTTTTAAGAAAATAGACCATCATTTAAGAGTAAATAGAGTAGGGTACAATTAAACCGATGGACTTCTTCACGACATACATCTATGCTCCGTTTTTCAATATCCTGATTGGTCTTTATTGGTTGGTTGGTCGTCTTTTTCCTACCCCGGATATGGGTATCGCCATGATATTTTTTGCTGTTGCGGTGCGTTTGATTCTTCTTCCTATAGACCTGGCCGGAGAACGCTCGGATGAAGACAAATATGAGATTTCTCAGAAGATCAAAAAACTCAAAAAAGATCTTTCTTCTGATCCGATCAAGCTCAGAGAAGAGATCAGAAAAGTTATGCGTCAAAGCCCGGGAGCTATTATCTCCGAAGTTGTTAATGTAATTATCCAAATAATCATCATTATCATGCTCTACCGCATCTTCACTACCGGTCTTGAAGGTGCTGATCTCCACTTGATCTACAAATGGATGCCCAAGATCAAAGAACCGATCAACTTGATGTTCCTCGGTAAGTACGATCTTTCTCGCACCAACTCTACCTTAAATATTATTCAGACCATCATGATCGCTATCAACGAAGCGATCCACCTTTATTTCAGTCCGGATAAACCCACCAGAAAAGATTTTATTTCCCTGGTCCTCATTTTCCCGATCGCTTGTTTCTTAGTCTTTCTTTTTCTCCCTGCCGGTAAAAAAGTCTACATTATTACTTCTCTTCTCTTTACCATTGTGGTTAGATTGGTCAAACAAGTCCTGTACCTTTATTACTCGTTGGCCAAGAAACCGGCCGTGCCTGCGGTGAACCCTGTCCCGGCATCTCCAGTTCTTCCATCAGGCACAAATGAGCCTGGCACTCCTCCTTCATCCGAAACACCAAAATCGACACCGACCCCTTAGACGCTATATAATATAGGTAATTATGGCTGATTTTGATAAGCTGGTAGTCTCATTCCTAGTCGATGAAGTTGTCGGCGGTTTTTTTATCTCGGTTCCTCCAGGACATGTGGCTTGTGTGTACGATCGGGGACTGGGTGTCTTAAAGCGCACTTGGGGACCGGGACTTCATCTGAAGATCCCTTTTTGGCAAATAGCCAAGCTTTTTAACGCTCAAATTCTTGAATACACCATTCGCCATGGCTTTGATCTTTCCGCCAAGGAGGCTTTAGGGGATGAACCTGTTATTGCCACTTCAAGAGACGGTAAGGTGCTTTCCATTGAGGGTTCGATCCTGTTTAAGTTGGATAAGGCAAACGCGCCTGAGCTTTGGGAAAATATTGGTGACAATTTTGTTTCCAAGGTGGTTCGTCCTTATTCTCGAAGCCGTATTTCAAGTACCTTTAGCCAGTATGAAGCCAAAGAGATCGGTCCAAAACGTACAGAAATTGAAAAGATACTCAAAGATGAACTTAACAAACTCTTTTCCGATAAAGGCCTGATCATCGAAAATGTTTTGTTCTCTGAGGTCAAGGTAAGTGAATCCAAGAGTCAGCAGCCGGCGGAAGTGAGCGTTCTTTCCACCCCCAATCAAGCCTAAATTGTATATACTTAAAATATGGCTTCGCCCAAGTACTCCGTTTTGCAGGTAAAACCTGCTAAAGACTCCTTAATTGGACAATCTGCCTTTATACAATTTTTGGCGTCCCTCCGTTCTTCTTTAAGATCACGTTTTTTTGATCGCTTACTCGGTACCCACGAAACTATTTGTCTAGAGATCATCAACCTCAGTCAAACCACTTTCTTTGCTGTCTCATGTCCTGAAAGACTGGAACATCTCGTAAAATCTCAGTTGGCCTCTCAGTTTCCAAATGCTCTGATAACCCCCATGGAAGAATATCTTCCAACCTGGCTTAATCACGGCAAACCTTTATTTGGTCGCTTAGTCTTAACTGGTCCTTCTTATCTTCCGATTAATGCCACTGACGATCCTGCCGTTGATCAAATGGCTGCCATACTTGGAGGTTTATCCAGGCTAAGTCTTGGCCAAGCGGCAATTATTCAAATTTGTCTTTTTGCCGCTCCTAAGGGTTGGCAAAAAGCCGCCCGGGGACTCTTGGAATCTGGTGTAAGTTCCGACCCTCTTAAATTCAAAGCCCATCCTCAAAAAACTCTGATTGAAACCAAACTAGCCTACCAAGCTTATGCCACCGATATCCGTGTCGCTGCCATCACCCCCGACGAAGATCACTCAAAACAACTTTTAACTCAAATTGCCGCAGCTTTTGGAACTTTCACTTCTTCGGAAGGGAATGGCTTAAAACTAAAAATTCCGAAAATATATTCTCAAGAAAAGCTCAAGAATATGATGCTTGAGCGCTCGGCCAAATATGCATCACAAAATCAATTTCTAAATTATTATGAGATCTCGGCACTCTTTCATTTACCCAACGCCAATCTCGCTTCTCTAAAAAATATTGCTTGGGGAAAGACTCTTAAAGGCGAACCACCGGCCAATCTTTGTGTCGATGAAGGCCTCACTGAAGAAGAGAAGAAAAATATAAATTTCTTTGCTCGTACCGAATACAAAAATCATATGGCTACTTTCGGTATGAAAAAGGGGGATGATCGTCGTCGCCATATCTATATTCTAGGTAAATCCGGTACCGGTAAATCTACATTGATCGCTAACATGGCTATCAATGATATCCGTCACGGTGAAGGCATCGCTTTGGTAGACCCTCATGGCGACACGGCGGAAAAACTTCTGGATTACATTCCCGATGAACGTATCGATGACGTAGCCTACCTGGATCCTTCAACTACTGAAAAATCTTTTAGAATGAATCCTTTGTTTGTAAAAAATCCGGCCTATGCTGAGCTGGTTGCCTCCGGCATAGTTTCGATCTTTAGTAAACTGTACGGAAACTCTTGGGGTCCAAGACTTGAATACATTCTCAGAAACACACTTCTCACTTTGGTTGCCAAGCCTGGTGCAACATTGCTTGATGTACCAAGACTTTTAACCAATAAAGACTTTAGGGAAGACTATTTGTTATCCGTTAAGGATGCAGTTCTTGTTAATTTTTGGCACGATGAATATGACAAATACTCCGAAAAATTTCAATCGGAAGCCATTTCTCCAATTTTAAACAAAGTCGGTCAATTTATTACTTCTCCCACCATCCGCGATATTATCAGCCATCCGACTTCTACTGTTGATTTTGAAGATTTAATGAATCAAGGAAAAATTATCATTCTCAACTTACCGCAAGGAAAAATTGGTGAAGATAATGCTGCTCTTCTTGGTGCCATGTTTATTTCTCAGATTCAAATTGCCGCCATGAACCGGGCGAATATTCCGGAAGAGGAGAGGAAGGACTTTTTTCTTTACGTCGATGAATTCCAGAATTTTGCCACCACTTCATTTATTAAAATTCTTTCCGAAGCTCGTAAATATCGTCTTAACTTAATTTTGGCGAATCAGTATACCGCCCAGTTACCGGAAGAGATTCAAAAAGCAATTTTTGGTAATGCCGGTACTCTTATTAGTTTTGTGGTTGGCGCCGATGATGCCAATCGTTTAATGAATGAATTGGGAAATTTCTACACCCAAGATGATTTGGTCAGTTTACCCAAATACCAAGTATTGACCAAACTTTCCGTTAACTCCACCATATCTATGCCATTCCCTGCCTACACTTTACCTGTACCCAAGGTTATGGAAACGAACAAAGATCGTGTAATTGCTGCCTCTGAATCTAAATATTATCGCGTTGTTGAGCCAATTATTATGCCGCCACCTTCGGCCCCGGCCCCCAGACCACCTCAGAGACGCGACTATCAACGCCCCCAAGAGATTCGGCCTTCTCCTCGACCTTACCAGGAACCTCAAACTGTATATTCTCCTCCTGTCAGTCAAGTTACTCCTACCGTCTCCAG
>DASVZW010000038.1:0-3434 GCA_036391475.1 Patescibacteria group bacterium
CAACTCGCCATAATATATTTTGTCTACTACCTGGTCATCTATCGCTAAAGACCCACTGGCGATCATTATCCCCAAGGCAATTGGCAGGTCATAAGCGGCTCCCTCTTTCGGTACATCTGCCGGTGCCAAATTTACTGTGATTTTCTTTTGAGGGAAACCGAATCCACAATTATTCATTGCCGTTCTGACTCTTTCTTTGGCTTCAGCAACAGCCTTGTCCGGTAGACCTACAATATTAAAACCGGGAAAACCTTTTTCGGCCACATCCACCTCAACTTCCACCAAAAAACTCTGAAGACCAACACAGGCCACGCTCTTTATGCAGGCTAGCATAACTAAGTATTTCACATTTTTGGCCACAAAAAAGACCTGTTTTCACAGGCCTGAAAGCTACCTCAATTTAAAATATTTTCCGTTTTTCTCTTCCACTTCCCCCATGAGAGTCAAGATCGTCAATCTTTGAGCCACTTGATCAACAGAAATTTTAAGTAGCCTTCCGATCTCATCCTGACGTTTTTCACCTGTTTCGAGCAACAACAATAGCGGATCGTTTGTTTTTTCTTTAGATGGTTTAGGTTTTGGGCGTTCCAAGTCCATCGCCCTAAGGATATCTGAGGCTTCCGTTACTGCCAAGGCCTTGCAGGTCTTAATAAGGTAATTGGTTCCCCAAGACAATTTGTTATCAACTCTTCCCGGAACCGCCAGCAAAGTTTTTTTCATCTTGACCGCTAACCTGGCCGTTATTAAACTTCCCGATTTTTCGGCCGCCTCGACCACCAACACTGCATCGCTTATCCCGGCCACAATTCTATTTCTTTCGGGAAAAGTCCATTTGGTTCCTCCGAAGTTTCCTGGATATTCTGACAATATCAAACTATTAACTTGTAATATCTTTTGATACAAATTTTCGTCTTCTCCACTGACCTCTCTGTCTATTCCCCAGCCCAAAACCGCGATCGTCTTTCCCCCGTTATCGATACAGGCCTTGTGGGCCGCCTGATCCACTCCATACATAAAACCGGAAACGATGGTTATCTGAGCTTGGACTAAAGTCGGCATCCACCTCTCAATCACCCTGCTGCCATACTCGGTTATTCTTCTGGTCCCCACGATCGCCAACTTAGGAGTTTCCCCGGTCAAAAGCTTTATATCCCCCTTAAAGTAAATTCCTTTTATCGTCGGTCTTATGTCTCTAAGTACCTGGCTCCATTTATCCTTAGTAAACTCCACAATTTATCATAGGTTATTTTGGATATTTTTTGACAAATACATATATAATAAGAGTGTGGTCATCGAATTTTCTAATGTCAAAACCCCGGCTCACCGTACCAATGCGGTTACTTTTGCCTTGATCTCGGCCACCATCTTCTTATTCATACCCACCAGTATCGTCGTTTTAGGTTACTACTCTTCCCAACCGACCGGCAACCTCATATCACCCTTACCTCAGGGTGTTCTTTCTGAGATCTCACCGACACCCACCGACAACTTGCCCATCATCGCCGCTCCGAACGATGCTTCTATGTCCTCCATTTCCCAAACTCAACAAAGCAACTCCTCCGATCACTCGGTAACTTTACTGGCCAATACTCCCGACGTTACGGTGCAGAATACCACCGTCACCGAGAACAGCCAGATACTGATCGTCCCCAAAGAATCCGATAAATCCATTTACTACGTCAAGTCAAAAGCCTCTGGTAGCTTTGTTATTGCCACCGAGACACCCAGCAACATGGACCGAGTTATTGACTATCAAATTGTTAGTCCCTAGAATGTCTCTATGCGACAAACAATAGATAAAATTGCTACCTACATCCTTAGATTTGTTCCCACTGTCTTAGCCTTTATCACCCCGCTTCTCTTTTTAACCATCACCCCCGACTACTTCAACCTAAACAAGCAATATTTTATTTATATTCTTGCCAGTATTTCCTTGATCGCCTATATTGCCCGCGTACTTACCCGTGGCAAAATTCATTTAAGTCTGTCTCCGTCTCTTTTATCGGTCATCGGTCTGGTTACGGTTTATATCGTCTCATCTGTTTGGATGAACACCAATCCGCAGATGACGCTTTTTGGTCCTACGGCGCTGATAGTTTCATTAGCTATTATCTTTATTACCGTTACTTCATCTCAAAAAAATGAGATCACCATCACCTCGTCGATCGCCGGTCTGATTGCCGCCTCGACACTTCTAAGTGTCTTCGCCATTTTGCAGTATTTCGGCATCCCCGCCAAGTTCATCACTTCGGATTTACTTAAGAGTAATCTCTTTACCCCTACCGGATATCCTCTAAACACTCTGACTTTTGTTTTACCTATCGCTGTTGGTACCTTGGGTCTATCAATAAAATCCAAAGATTGGTTACAAAAACCCATCAACTTCTCTTTAGCCATAATAATGCTTATCGGGGCCTTCCTTTCCTTAAAAGCCGTACTGCCTCAAAATGGTCAAGCCGGGCTTATTATCCTTCCCTTCCAAGCCGGTTGGTCAATTGCTGTCGATACTTTTAAAGATGCTAAGACGGCTTTAGTCGGCACCGGGCCGGATTCCTTCGCCAACACTTTCACCAGGTTAAGACCAGCATATCTCAACCTTGACAACAATCTTTGGAGTATCCGGTTCACCAATTCATCCAGTGAAGCCCTTACCGTTCTTACCGTTGTTGGCCTCTTGGGCTTGGTCTTCTTCCTTGCCATTATGATCAAACCTCTCTTGACCATGATCAAAAAAGAACGTTCTTCAGGCGATACTCAATCTATTTTCCTCATCTCCAGCATGATCATTTCTTTGATCATATTCTTGGCGATTCCTTTCAGTGTGATCGGTTACGCCCTCATTTTTGTTTTGGCCATCGCGATCACTTTGAAACTAAAACTTGTTGAAGGAAATAAAATTAAAGATGTCCAAATCGGACTTACCGCCAATGAAGTCAGCTCACCCAGCCTGTACCATGACCTTTCCGATAAACCCACTCAGATACAGCTACCTATCCTTCCTTGGGTACTCGCCGGTGCTTCCGCCGTTCTTCTTGCCGTCTTCTGGACCAGAGCTTACGCGATTTACGCTTCGTCAATCGCCATTAATCAAGCCGTGCTAACCGTAAAATCCGATCCTCAAACTTCATATCAAAAACAAGTAGATGCTTCCAATCTTGATCCGTACAATCCTTACTACAAAGTCAATCTTTCTCAAACCTTCTTAGCCATTTCCTTAAATCTATTTCAAAAGAAAGACTCTACCAATGCCGAAAAACAGCAAGCACTGGACTTAGCTAACCAATCAATCAACCAGGCCAAAGCTGCCGCCACCCTCGATCCTCAAAACGAACAGATGTGGGAAAATTTTGCCAATATTTCTAGACAATTGGCCGCCTATCAAGTTCAAGGCGCTATCGACTGGACCTTGGCCACCTACGGACAGGCGATCTCTA
>DASVZW010000039.1:0-5683 GCA_036391475.1 Patescibacteria group bacterium
CTTCAATCGCACCAGCATGGCGATTTTTATATCCGTTTTGTCATCAAGATGCCTACTAAACTCAGTCGAAAACAGAAAGAACTTCTTACGAAGTTTGGAGAGAGTTAACTCCTAAAATTTCTTTGATCAATTGTTTTTCAACGATCGTCATCACTCTGGGGTGATGGACTACCACCACATTCCCAATTATTTTTCCTACCACCTCGCTAAATTTTTGTCCGGTCACCGCCTCGGCCGCTTTTTCGCCAAAACAAATGATCAATTCTGGCTCCACCTCATTTATTTGTGCCCTTACATTTTCTGCGCAACGCTCGTACATCTCTCTGGTTGGTTTTTTAAACCCTCCTTGATAAAGACACTTGGCAGAATTAGTTATCAGAGTATATTCCAGGTTTTCTCCCAAGACCTCTTTTATGGCCCGGCCGCTCCTGGATAAAAATAGTTCGTGCATATAATCTGTCCGCAAAGCCCTCCAATCCGAGGATTCAAGTACAGCCACAAATCGGATATCTTTTTCTCCTTCGATTCCCCAGTTCGGATTATCGGCTCCCACCGGGCACTTCGAGCAATCTTTTGACTCAACATTCTTCATGCCTAGGATTCTAGCATGGTATAATAAATGCGAGTTAGTGAAAAAGAGGCGGCTGTAGGTCGCCCTTTTTAGATTAAAGCGTCACAACTCACGAAAATAATATAAATATTAAATAAACATGGATACACAAGCTTTAACCGCCCGTACTGAATTTGCCGCTGCTATCAATCAAATTTGTTCCGAAAGAGGTATTCCTACTCAGGTAGTCATTACCGCTATCAACAACGCCCTGATTGCTTCTTTTAAGAAAGATTTTCCCGAACAAGCTACCAAACTTGAAGAAGACGGTAAGGTCATTACTGCCGAAGTCGATCCCGACAACGGTCAGTTCCGTGTATTTGCCGGAGATGAAGGCGCTACCAAAAAAGCTATGAAGGAGATCACTCCTCCCGGCTTTGGCCGCATCGCTGCTCAAGCAGCCAAACAAGTTATCATGCAAACCATTCGTGAGGCCGAACGTGATGCTATCCTCTCCGAGTACCAAGACCACATTGGTGAAGTCATGACCGGTATGGTCCAACGTATGGATGGCCGCAACGTCGTCATTGATCTTGGCCGCGGATTGGCAGTCATGCCTCCTGAGGAACAAGTCCACACTGAATTCTATCGACTTAACTCACGTATTTCTGTCTATCTCAAAGAAATTGCCGAAACTATCAAGGGCAAACAAATCATTGTTTCCAGATCCGATAGTCGCTTACTTTCCGGTCTTTTTGAACGTGAAGTCCCCGAGGTTAGTGCCGGTAGTGTAGTTATCCGAGCCATTGCCCGTGAAGCCGGTTCTCGTTCCAAAGTCGCCGTTGAATCTACCCAGGCCGGAGTTGATCCTGTCGGCTCTTGTGTCGGTCAAAAAGGTGTCCGTGTTCAGGCCGTCATCAATGAAATCAACAACGAAAAGATCGATATCATTCAATATTCCGAGGATAAAGACAAATATATTAAGGCAGCCTTGGCTCCGGCCGAAGGTCTTAATATTAAGTTCGACGACCGCACCGGTGAAACTATCGTCACCGTTCCGGAAGATCAGCTGTCTTTAGCCATTGGTCGTGGTGGACAAAATGTAAAATTGGCCGCTCGTTTGACCGGAACTAAACTCCGTATCGTTTCCGAAACAGGTTCAGCTGAAGCCGGCATCGTCGCCACTGGTGAAGAAGAATTCGAGATTGATCAACTTGGTTTGGATACCAAGACCAGAAATCTTCTGGTCGAAGCCGGTCTAACCAAGATTGAGGATTTGCACGGTCAACTTGAAGGTGTCAAAGGTATTGGTCCAAAAACTTTGGAAAAGATCAAAACCCAACTTCAGGCCTACAAGTCTCCCGAATCTGCCAAATAAAAATTAACTTTTACTTCTATGTCCGATCAACCGCGCGCCACACGCCCGCCTGTTGTGACCATTCTTGGCCACGTAGACCACGGGAAAACATCTTTATTGGACAGGATCAGAAACGCCAACGTTGCCGGTGGTGAAGTTGGTGGCATCACCCAGGCCATCGGAGCTTATCAGATCGTTCACCAAGGTAAAAAAATTACCTTTATTGATACCCCGGGCCACGCTGCCTTTTCGGCCATGCGACGCCGTGGAGGTCAAGCTGCTGATGTTGCGATATTAATTGTCGCCGCCGACGACTCGGTCATGCCTCAGACCCGCGAATCCATCGAACATATAAAATCCGCCGGCATTCCATTTGTAGTCGCCGTCAACAAAGTGGACCTTCCCGGAGTCAATATCGAAAAAGTTAAGGCCGATCTCGCCAACTGTGGCGTTTATGTAGAAGGCTACGGTGGTAATGTCCCCATGGTCCAAATTTCCGCCAAAACCGGCCAAGGTGTCGACGACCTCATTGAAGTCATTCTGCTTTTGGCTGAACTGGAAGAACTTAAAGATAATGCCGAAGAGACTCCCGCCACTGCTTTGGTCGTTGAATCGTCACTTCATCCTCAGAAAGGCCCTTTGGCTACATTGTTAGTGAAAAAAGGCACCTTCAAGAAAAATGACGAACTATTTGATGGCACCATTAACTACGGTAAGATCCGCTCAATGACCGACTACTCGGGAAAATCCATTGAACTGGCTACTCCTTCGACTCCTTTCCAGGTCATTGGTTTGTCTCAGGTTCCCAACGTCGGTGATCTCATCACTAATATCGCCCAGACCAAACAAGCAACCACCGGCCAAGACACCGGTTCTTTTGAGGTTAATGTCGACAAACCAAACATTATTCTTAAGACTGATGTCCAGGGTTCTCTTGAAGCCATTATCGCCAGCATTAAAGATGAAGCCAACGTTATTTCCGCTTCTGTTGGCATGGTTTCCGATACCGATATTGAAAATGCCACCGCCACTCACTCAGAAATCGTTGGTTTTAACACCAAAATGGGGTCGAACGTTTCCAAACTGGCTGAAGTTGAAAAAGTAAAATTTACCAACTTTAAGATCATTTATCAGCTCTTTGATTATTTAAAGGAATTAAAACTCAAGACCATCGAAGCTCAAGGACCCAAATACATTGAGATGGGACAAGCAAAAGTTGCCAAAGTCTTTAACTTTGGCGGCACCATTGTTTACGGTTGCGTTTGTACTTCAGGAAAGATTCGCAAAAACGATTTGATAGGGGAATCGAAAATTACTTCTGTAAAGATCGGTAAAGATGACGTTGAAGAAGTCAAAAAAGATCAAGAATTCGGTATGATTCTTACTCCCAATCCTGACCTAAAAGCCGGTGATATAATCATTGCTCAAAGCCTAGAAGCTTAAACTATGAACGATCAAAACCAATACCAAACTGCTCAAAAAAGTCTTGAAGAAGCAAAAAAAGTATTAGTTTTACTCCCGCCCATGCCCACCGAAGACTTGGTCAACGCGGCTTTAAGTCTCCATCTTGCCTTGGTTGAATCGGGAAAACAATCTCAAATCGGTTGCTCCAGTGAAATAGAAGTTAATCCTTCTATTTTAGAGACAGAAAAAATAAAAGACTCGGTCGGCAGTCGCAACCTCACCATTTCTTTTGACTATCATGAAGACGATCTGGACAAAGTCGATTACGATGTCCGCGCCGATGGCAAATTTTATCTAGTCGTTAAACCTAAGACCAACGCCCCTGTCCCGGATGTCTCCGGTGTTAAGTTTTCTTATTCGGGAGCCGATGCCGACTTGGTCGTTGTTTTTGGTATCCATACCTTAGAGGAACTCGGCAAAATTTATTCCGAAGAAAAGACTTTCTTGGATTCCGCCAATATCTTAAGTATCAACAACTCGCCCAGAACGGTTTCTTTTGGTTGCCAGAGTTTGCACCTCCTTACCAGCACTTATGTTGAACTCATTACTCAACTGCTGGAGAAATCGGCTCTCAAACTTAGTGAGGCTGCCGCCAACAATCTTCTTTTCGGCATATATGACTCCACCAACAACCTAACCTCACCCAAAGTTTCCGCCGATACTTTTGCCACCGTAGCCTTCTTAATGAGAGCAGGGGCTAGATTACCCAATCAACAAAGAAACGTTCCCCGCTTCGCCCAAGCCCCCTTTTTTGAAATTCCCACTCACAGCCAACCGGAAATTCAGGAAGACCCTCGCGACGAGATCGTTGACGAACCTCCAATTCCTCAGGATTGGAAAAAACCCAAGATCTTCCGTGCCGGTGAAAAAACCCAGCTTGACTAGGCAGCTGACAAATCTAAATCTATCTGCTACAATACTCCTCGATATGGCTCTTAAATCAGATACAAAAATAGACATCATTAAACAATACTCCACCAGTGAAAAAGACACTGGTTCACCTCGCGTGCAGATCGCCCTTCTGACTGCTCAGATCGACGAACTCACCAGTCACCTCAAGGTCCACAAGAAGGACAATCACTCCCGCCGCGGTTTACTTAAGATTATTTCCAAGAGACGCCGTCTCTTGAACTACCTAGGTAAATCCAACCCTGGTGACTATCTTGAGATCACCAAGGCTTTAAAAATTACAAGTCAGTTGCGCGACTTAAGCAAGTAAGATTGAGGAGTAAATAGAGCATATCCATCCCTCGGGACAGAAGTCCGGAAGGGTATTTTCTCTTTTCTTCTCAACAAGTTGCTTTGCGCGTTAAAGAAAGGATTTTAGGCATGACCTATCCCTCCACTACCATTGACCTCAATGGTAAAACCATTATTATTGAAACTGGTCGTTTTGGCGCCCAAGCTGCCGGATCGGTAACTGTTCGTTGTGGTGATACTGTTGTTATTGCCTCGATGGCCACTGCTGAACCTCGTATGGGAATCGACTACTTCCCGTTATCCATTGAGTACCAGGAAAAACTTTATGCCGGCGGTCTCATCAGTTCTTCCCGCTTTATTAAGCGTGAAGGCAAACCTTCCGAGGTCGAGATCCTTACCGGTCGTGTTATTGACCGCTCCCTTAGACCTCTATTTGATCAGTCATCCAGAAATGATGTTCAGATCTTAGTCTCTCCTCTTTCTTATGATGGAGTTGAGGAACCTGAGATTCTCGCCATTATTGCCGCTTCAGCCGCCGCCTCCGTTTCCAACTATCCTTGGAATGGACCTGTTGGAGCTGTCCGTGTCGGTATGACCCCCGAAGGTGAATACATTGTTAACCCTACTGTAGAACAAAAACTTAAATCCCCCTTGGATCTGGTCGTTTCCGGACCTAAAGGTGGAATTTCTATGGTTGAGTCCGGTGCCAATGAAGTCTCGGAAGAAAAAATGATCGGCGCTTTGGAATTTGCCGAAAAATTCGTGGACCAGATTGCTGATGCTATTGCTGAGTTCTCAAAGTCTCATGGTAAACAGAAAATCACCTTAGAACCTCGTGTCATTGCTGATGAAGTTAAAAAGATCGTCGCTGACGAAATTGGCGACATCAAAGAGATCTTGAAGAACGAGGCTACCAAAGAAGGCACTCAGGTCAAAGAGGTCACCAACGCGATTTTCCTCAAACATCCTGAGCTCAATATCAACGACATCCGTGAAGTTGCCGATGAAATGTTAAGAGAGGTTGCCAGAAAAGACATCCTCGAATCCGGAATCCGTCCCGATGGTCGTGATATCGAAACTATCCGCCCAATCAACATCGAAGTCGGACTTCT
>DASVZW010000040.1:0-4045 GCA_036391475.1 Patescibacteria group bacterium
CAAGGAATTGGGTATAACTAAATTAGTTAAAAATTTGCTTAAAATATGGTCGGTTTTCATACAAATATCGAAGAGGCTACACTTACAAACGAGAATTTTAGGAAAGTGCTATTTACAGGCGAGCACTCTCAACTGGTGGTCATGAGCCTGCTACCCAACGAGAAAATTGATATGGAGGTTCATCCCAATGTTGACCAATTCTTCCGTTTTGAGAAGGGTGAGGTCAAAGCCGAGCTCAACGGTGAAATTGTCCATCTGAAGGAGAACGATGTTTTGATCGTCCCGGCAGGCACGTTTCACGAAATAACCAACACTTCCGGTACCCAGCCGCTTAAGCTCTATACCGTCTACTCCCCAGCAAACCATCCGGCAGGTACGGTTCACGCCACTAAAGCCGACGCCGAAGCAGCTGAAGCCAAGGAATAGCTATGGCTAAAAAGATAAATTGGAAGAAATTAGGTTTATGCGTTCTAGGATGCGAACTGGCCGGGGCTTCCGGTGCCGTATTTACGGCATCGTCGGTCAACGGCTGGTACGTTGCCCTGAACAAGCCCTTCTATAATCCGCCCTCCTGGATATTTGGCCCGGTTTGGACAATACTCTTTGCCCTGATGGGCATATCTTTCTATCTGATCTTGGAAGCGAAAAACGATGAGAGGCGTAAACGGGCGATCAGTCTGTTTGTTTACCAGTTTATTCTGAACGTACTTTGGTCTTTGTTGTTTTTTGGTCTGAGACAGCCATGGCTGGCTTATCTGGACATTGTGGGAATGTGGATCTTGATATTCCTAACTATCAAATCTTTCCTAAAGCTCAACAAAACTGCGGGGTGGCTACTATATCCCTACTTGGCCTGGGTGAGCTTTGCCTCGCTTTTGAATCTGAGTGTGGCCTTCCTAAATTAAGCCTCGAACATTGCCAAAGCTAATACGGTCGTGAACGTGTTCTTCCGTGCCGGCCATGATAGCCGGAGTAATGACAAAATTGCCCCAGCGGTCGTTAATCTCATCGATAGCCTTAACTAAGTTGTCTTTCTTTTGACGGTCATCAAAAAGACCAAGTTGGAGATTGGTGCGGTCGGAAAGGTCAAAACAAGAGATGGCCAGATTGCGGACCGGCAGACGGTATGGGGAGTGTCTTAAGATCCGGTAGGCTACCCGATAGATATCCTGGCTGGAAAAGATAGGTTGGTCCAGGCTGAGCCCTTGGTGGAAGTATTCGTGGTCCTCGAATAAAAGAGCCAGATGAACTCCCCTAGCCTGAAAGCCTTCTTTACGCATGCGGAAGCCGACTTTTTCCACAAGCTTTGCCAAGATCGGCGCTAAATCCTCGGCTTTGGTCAGAAATTTAGGTAAAGAATAAGAATGGCCAAAGCTTTTAGTACCCCATTCGACATCGTCGATCTCCCAGCCTCTCAAACGTAAAAACCAGTAGTAGCCACAAATAGATTGAAAAGCCGCCTTGATGGTGCGCAAATCGGCATGGTAAAAATCCGTGACAGTATAAATACCCACGCTGTTTAGCCGGATGGCATTTTGGCGGTCGATGCCGGTGAGGTCGGTCAAGGTGAGGCCACCATAAACGGCATCAATATTTTCTTTGTTGATCTCATCCAAACCATCAGGCTTGTGGAGATTGGAGGCGGTTTTGGCTAAAAAACGGTTTGGCCCCAGGCCAATGGAAACCGTAAGATAGTCCCCTATTTCAGCCTTGATCCTGTTTTTGATCTCCCTGGAAACATCGAAAAGACCACGCCTGAAAGCAGGGGTACCGGAAAAATCCAGAACAAACTCATCAATAGACTTGGGAGTAACTTCCGGAGAGTAAAAGGACAAAAGGCTTTTAAACTTCCGGTGAATGTTCCGGTACTTTTCGGTGTCCGGCTTTAAAACGATAAGTTCCGGGCAAAGGAATTTACCTTCCTTTACTCTCATTCCAGTCTTAACTCCCAGTTTCTTGGCTTGCACGGAGGGAGCCAGAATACAGCCATTCGGGGTATCGTAGGCGGCGACGGCAATAGGTTTGTTCCTGAGGAGTGGATTGGCTTGCTGTTCGATACTGGCAAAGCAGGAGTTAAGGTCTATATGCATGACCGTAGAAGGTTTGGAATTGAAATCCAGCCTAATTTGATAGTCCATCGGCAATTTCCTCTAAGGTCCAGAATAAGGTATCGGTATCCAGCCTGATCCGAAAAAATAGGCTATCCGAAGTGAGTGAGTAGATGTGGAAGAGAGTGCGCCCCTCGCGGAAAGTGTGATGAAGACCGACTTGAGTGACCGGGTATTCCCGGCCGTCCCAAAGCAACCTTCTGGGGGCAACGGAGTGCCGGCGGTGATCATAAACCAGTTGAACAGAGATTGGAGCCGAGATTTTTTGTATCATTTTAAAAACCCGAATATATTACGAATACTTTGATTAAAAACCAAATAAAAGCCGAAGTCAAGATAACTAAATTGATTAAAGATAGTTTCAGGTGACAGAAAGGATAAAAGTTTAAAACACTAGAAGTTTAACTAGTGTGGCAAATGATACAATATGGGACATGGAAAGACTCAGGGGCTCTGCTCTTGCTGCAATATTTCAATCACAAGAAGGTAATGTCTTCTTTGTGGAGTATCAAACAAATTTAGAGTTAGAAAAATTGGTTAATGAGCATGGAAAAAATGGTTCAATATTAATAGGAGCAACACCAATAGGTGAGGTACAAGAAATGATAGGTCATCAACGAATCCATTTTCCCGAAGAAAACTTACAATTCAGACGATAAGAATAATGTTAGAAAAAGAAAATAATCATATTGTATTAGTAAACCCTAATGCAAAAGGTAATTATGTCCAAGGAACATTCAAGCGAGAGCATTTAGGCTTGGGGTACCTTTCAGCTGAACTTAGTCGGGCTGGTTTTGAGCCCTTAATGGTTGATTCCAGGTTAAAGTCACAAACACCAGCAGAGGCTGCAAAAGAAATATTAGACCATCAGCCAATGATGATTGGATTTTCTGTAATAGCAAAAGATGCTACTCCTTGGACAGAAGAAACACTCAGTATAGTAAAAGAGAAGCTACCAGAGGTACATATCGTATTGGGTAACTATTTCCCTTCCCTGCAGCCCAAAAGGGCTTTTGAATCTGTCCCAAGTGCAGATTCTATAGTAATGAGAGAGGGAGATTTGACTTTCCCTGAGTTAGCTGAATGCTTGGCTACAGGTAAAAATTGGAGAGGAATTAAAGGAATATCATTTAGAAATTCCAAAGGCGAGCTGGTAGTAAACCCGAGAAGAGACTTGGTACCTAACCTTAACACATTGCCTTTTCCAATTCATAGCGCAGGTGAGTACAACTTGCAAGAGTGGGCTATTGAAGGTTCCAGAGGTTGTTATATGAGATGTACTTTTTGTTCAATAGGACCGTTTTTTGATCTTGGTGGTGGAAATATCAAATGGAGAACAAGATCACCAAAACACATAGTTTCTGAAATGCTTGTAAATATGAAACAACACCCGGAAATTACTACTTGGCGTTTCGTTGATCCGGACTTTGTAGGAGCCCAAACACAAAAACATATAGAGAGGCTACGGGATTTTGCACAAGAAACCTTAAGACTGAATGGACAAGCTAAATACATCATAGATACACGAACAAAAGTTGTGAATGCTATTCCTGATAATGTCTGGCTTGATCTTAAAAGAGGTGGCTTAAGCGAGGTGTATCTGGGAATAGAGACAGCAACCCCATATATCAAAAGAATGATGCAAAAAGGAACAACCATCGAAGAGGACCGTTTTGCAATCGAAAAAATGGAACGACTTGGTATACGTGTGAGATATGGCTACATGATGATTACTCCATGGACTACTGAAGATGATGTTGAATATAATGCTAGAGAACTCCGCTCACTTGGATTCCCTCGCCTCGATAAGTACTTTCAAGAATTGTTTGTGGTTCCAGGGACGAAGTCGGTAGAGTTAACAAAATCTATAACCGATATATCTTTTGATAATAATGGAGATGGTGAATACTATACATATGGTTTACCAAAAGCCATAG
>DASVZW010000041.1:0-6839 GCA_036391475.1 Patescibacteria group bacterium
CGGCCTTGAACCGGAACAAAAGCAATGGATAATTGCTTTCATCAAATCTATCTATTCCCCGACACAATATACCTGGCGTCAATCAAAATCAGAAACCTCTTCATCAGTCAATCAACCTGCACCAACACCCACACCAGCAGCTCCCCAACCGGCCATTGCCGCTAAACCAATTTCTGTCGGCCAGCAAACTCCGGCTACACCTCAACCGTCATCCACTCCAACTGCCACCGCTCCTGCGCCAAATATTGACAATACACCTCCTCAGCCCAAGCAGCCTTACTCTACGGTCGCTCAAACGCCACAAGCAGCAGCACCGGTTCAAACACCCACAGCCCTACCTACACCCACCAGTTCACCTGCCGGTGTTGCCTCTACTTCGCCTGCACCGATTACCACTCTTCCTATTCCTTTCACCCCCACAACTCCAAATACTCTGGTAGGTCTCACCCTAAACAATGAAGGTAAAATTTTGGATAGCGTCCTGGTTGAAATTCAAAGTAAAGGTCTCACTATCCGCGCCACCCGGAGTAACCGTCTAGGTCAGTTCATGTTTGCCAGGCCTTTGGAAAACGGTCTTTATCAAATTCTTGCCGAAAAGGATGGCTATAAATTTGCAGCTTATTCACTCGACTTAAAAGGTGATATTGTTAAACCCCTAAAAATTCAATCTGAAAGTTAACTATGGCTGAAAACATCAAAGCTTCCACCCAGGAACATCTTGATATCTATACCATCAAAAATCATTTAGTATTTTTGAAAGATTGTAGTGTTGCCTTGGTTCTAAAAACTACTGCTATCAACTTCAATCTTTTATCCGAAGAAGAACAAGATGCCACTATCTATGCTTATGCCGGTTTGTTGAATTCTCTTTCTTTTTCTATACAAATATTGATCCGCTCTCAAAGAAAAAATATTTCTGACTATCTCGACTTGATCGATAACCGTATACAAGCCACTCCTTCTCAAAAAGTTAAGGAGCAACTTTTAAAATATCGGCAATTTGTTAAAAGCTTAGTCAAAGAAAATCGTGTTTTGGAAAAGAAATTCTATATTGTCGTACCCTTCTCAACTTTGGAGTTGGGAATCACTACTAGTACTTTTAATCCTTTTGCAAAATTTCCGCAAAAACCTCCTTTTGATCTCGATTACATTGAAGAAAAAGCCTCTATGGCTCTTTACCCCAGACGTGATCACATTATTCGTCAATTTGCCCGCCTTGGGCTCAGAGCTGAACAGCTTACCACACCCGAACTGGTAAATCTTTTTTACTCTATTTACAACCAAAGCACCGCTGCCACTGCCACCTCGGCCCAGACAAAAGCCATCGGCGGTTTTACCAACAATAAATAATCTGTTTCGGCTATACTTTAACTATGGCATTAAACCTGTTTAGTTCTCTTGCCAAAAGCTCTAAACCGACTGTTCCGGCCGGTCCCTCAAACACATCTCCTTCCCCTGTTATTCCTCCCACCAACCCTCAACCTCCAAAACCCACAGTTACCACCCCAAAAGCCGTTTCCAACAGTACCTCTGTCCAAGACATTATTGCTCCATCTGCTATCGAAGTGGATTTCTCGCATATCAAAATTGACGATGTCTATATTCGCACGCTATTTGTTACCGGCTACCCTCGTTATGTTTCTGCAAATTGGCTGTCACCACTAATTAATTTCAATCACTCTTTGGATATCTCCATGTACGTTTATCCTTCAGATTCCAAAGATACTTTGGACCAATTAAGACGCCGTATTGCTGAAATGGAAGCTGAAATTAATACTGATATTGAGCGTGGCCGTATTCCTCAAGCTGCCACTGAAGCCGGTCTGGAGGACGCCAAATCTCTGCAAAGTCAGTTAGTAAAAGGGGCTGAAAGATTTTTCCAGTTTTCCCTTTACATTAGTATTTCTGCCGAATCGGTTAAAGAACTCAATACCATTACTGCCCAAATTCAATCTATGTTGGCCTCTTTACTGATCATCAGTAAAACCGCCTCTCTCTCTATGGAGGATGCCTTCAAAACTACGCTTCCATATTGTAAAGATCGTCTCCTGATTACCCGCAATATGGACACCACTGCGTTGTCCACTACTTTTCCTTTCACCAGTTCTGAACTTTCCGATAATCAAGGAATCCTCTATGGCGTCAACGCTCACAATGATTCATTAGTTATTTTTGATCGCTACTCACTGGAAAACGCTAATATGCTGGTACTGGCCACTTCCGGTGCCGGTAAGTCTTATGCTGTCAAACTGGAAATTTTAAGGTCATTAATGTTTGATACTCAAATTGTTATTCTCGATCCGGAAAACGAATATGAAATGATCACCAAGGCGGTCGGTGGTAACTATATTTCCTTTTCCACCACTTCTCCTCACAAAATAAATCCCTTCCAAATCGCCAGACCTCAAGAAAGTACCGAAGACGAAATGGGCTACAAATATCTCTTTTTGATGTCTCTACTTAAGATTATGATCGGCGAAATGTCTCCCATTGAAGAGGCCACCATGAACCGTGCATTAGTTTTAACTTATCGTCAAAAAGGTATTTCTGAAGATCCTTCTACTCACCAACTCGAAGCTCCTAGAATGGAAGATCTTTACCGTGCCTTAATTGGTATGGAAGAACAAGTTAGTAAAGTACTTGCTGCTCGTCTTGAACGCTACGTCATGGGGTCAATTAAAGGTATTTTTGATCAACAATCCAACATCGATATTGATGCCCCGATTACTGTTTTTACCCTTCGGGATTTGGCCGATGAGATCCGCCCTATTGTTATGTTTATGATCCTTGATTTTGTTTGGACTCAAGTTAGAAAAGACCTAAGAAAACGCATGCTGATTGTTGATGAAGCTTGGTACTTAATGCGTTTTGAAGACTCAGCCAAAATTCTCCAGGGTTTTGTTAAACGCGCCCGTAAATACTACTTGGGAGTCACTGTTATTTCTCAAAATGTTGATGACTTTCTTGCTTCCCCTTACGGTAAGGCTATTATTACCAACTCTGCCCTAAAAATTCTTCTAAAACAATCTTCGGCCGCCATCAATCAAATATCCGAAGTATTCTTCCTTTCCCAAGGAGAGAGACAACTTCTTCTTTCTTCAAATGTTGGTGAAGGTATTTTCTTTGCCGGCCAAAATCACGTTGCCATCAAAATTATTTCTTCTCCGGACGAACACGCTTTAGCTACCAGTAAACCCTCCGAAATTCTAGAACGTCAAGCCCAGGCTGTTGCCACCTAACTACCGACCCATGGCTCAAGATAAATCGCAACTCACATACATTCTTTATCAAGCTTGGGATATTATTGCCGAAAGACCGAACCTCGCGGACCTATCCGAAAACAATCCTAAAAAATATCGCCGTTATATTGACTCATTACGCGATTTTAGAAAACTTCCTTACATAAATGCTATTTGCATCGAGTTAAGGCTTGATTCTTTCGATGACATAGTCAAACATTTTCCTGTCTCTTCTATCCAAGATTACATAGATATTCTTGGTCACGAAGAACAAAGAAAAACTACCGAGCCGGTTAAAGAAGAATCCAGCGTCCCCGCCGAACTCGAGTCTATGGTCGCTGAGTACGAAGATTTTAAAGCCAAACAAAAAGAAAATGACGGTAAAGCCAACAGTGTTGCCGATGCCGTAAAAAGAGCCCGTGATGCCATGGTTATCCGTGAGAGATTGGCAGCTATCCGGCGTAATCGGGCCGCTTTAAGTGATGATCCCAAAGCTTTCGACAAAGAAGAAGATCAACGGTATGAAAGACTGATTACTAAAATTTGTGATCCAAAGGCCGGCAACCAATCGGCCCTACTGGAACCTGTCGACACTATTCTTACTGAGGCGGTCCATTCTTATATTGATCAACGTACCGATTTAAATAGTACTCAAAAAGCAGAGCTTTCTTTACTGACCGGAAAAATCGTTGAAAACGCTCAATATCTTTGCCTTGTTGGAGCTATTAATGTTTCCAACAGCAATGATCTCCTGGTAGGAGTTGAGGTGGCTCTTCATCTGGCTGCGCCCCAAGTCAATACACCAATCACACTTATATATGATCAACTAGCCGAACAGGAGAAGGAGATCGGTAATATAAAATCTCAGATTTCTTCCCAAGAAATTAAATATTCTGAACTTCAAAATCGACTTAACAAAGCTACTTCACACGAAGAAATTCAAGAAGTTCTTAATCAGATCGCCCAAGTTGAATCCACAATTTCTCAGCTTTCTGGCCAAATTGATTCTGTTCCAAGATTATTTGATCAATCCATCAACAACAAAGCTAACGAAATAGAAAAACATCTTGAATCCCAAGTAGATGGAACCGTCAATAACAACAACGTCATTAAATATATTAAAAATGAACAAGGGGCTTACGTCCCTGCCACGAATCCGGACGGTTCACCTGTTATCGACCGTGATTTTACCGATAACTTAAGTTCTAAAGCCGGCAAAACGATTTCTTCGATCCAAGAAAAACTTAGTGATAGTGGTATTACTCCTCGTTTACCTCCTGAAAATGACCCCCTAAGAGCCACTTCGGAAATTGAGGCCGCCATTAGAAAAGAGATGCCGGGTGTCGGTCTAAGTCTTAGTGCTTCTTATGCCGCCACTGAAGCGGCCGTTCTGATCAGTGATCCCAAATCACAAAATCCCAATTTATCCAGTCAATCGATCCTTCTTTATGGCAAAGGCCTCTCCACCAAAGAACTTGACCAGGTTATTGATCATGCCAAAGCTCATCCTGATTCCGATCTCGGTCGTTTGCTCAAAGCTAACCCGGATTTATTTGGCAATCTCCGTCATCAGATAACCGAAATAGAAAAAACTCAGACTCCTGAATTCATTGCCAAAAATAACCCTAACTCTGCCGTAGGACAGCTTTTTACTCAAAACAAAGCTGCTTTTGACGCCTATTTTCAACTCAAAAAAGCTCTTAATCCCAAAGAATTGGCCGCCTTTGCCAAGGAACACAACTTGGATCCAAAATTCATTGGAAAACTTGGAAAGGAATTTACCAAACTCAAAAACACTTCTTTAGCCAAAGAAATTGGCAAACCTATTGCCGGCATCAATAAAGTCACCTCGGGAGTAACTAATAGGATTAGTTCTACCCTTACCAAAGCATCTTCTTTCTTTTCAAAATATTCCCGCTATCTCAACATCGCTCTAGACCCGGTTGGAGCAGCCAGAAGTTGGGCCGGCAGACAAGCTGCCCAATTCCTGTTTCGGAGGATGGCTTCTGCTCTTGGTAAAGATACTGCAGAGTTTCTTCTCAAAGGAGGTTTAAAAAAAGCTGTCCAGGATTTGGCTGCCAAAGCCGCTGCTAAGGTTGCCGCCAAATTTGCAGCCAAAACGGCTGTTAAGGCTTCACTGGAAACTGCCGCTCAAGCAGCTAATATTGCACCCGGTTTAGGACTGGTTATCGCCCTTGCTATAGAAGTTGTATGGGATCTTGTCGAGGCCACCTTCGGCCTGATCAAAAAGGGGCTCAATCAGCTATCGATTGCTCTTTATGGCGAAGAATGGAATTTAAAAACCGCTGTCCGGGATACTGCTACTATTGTTATTGGCGGAGTCACTACCGGAGCGGCAGCTATTGGTGCCTTTGCTATTGCTCTTTTAACTACCACTGCCGCCGCCGCAGCTTCTGCTCTTGGTATCATTGTCCTTTCTGTATTTCTGGGATATTTCTTTTATATTACTTCTCTCGTTGTTGCTCCCATGATTTCCACTTTAGCCCAACTGGAATCTCAAAGATCCGCCTCTCTCCAGGTTACTTCCGAATGTTCATGGCCTGTCGGTCCCGGTTATATTGTTAATCAAGGCCCCGGGGGTAAAGCCTCTCACTACAATCCTGGTTACACCGAAGCGATCGATATTAGTACTCCAATGAACACGGCTGTTTTTAGTGCTACCAGTGGAGTTGTTTCTTACGTTGGTTTTTCTAAAGAATATCTAAATACTAATATCGTTGTTGTAGAGTCCACTCTCTCCAATGGTAAAGCTTTCCAAGTATATTATGCGCACCTCCTTAGCACCTCGGTCAGCGTCGGTTCTGTAGTTGGAGTTGGCACCCCCATAGGTCAATCAGGAACAGCCGGCACCGGTCCCCACTTGCATTTCGAATACAAACATATCAAATACAACGAGTGCCCGGCCGGAGGAATTCCTCTATCGGAAAATTGTCCGGCTCCTGATTACCCCGGGCCGGTTAGTTGCAGTTCCAGTCCTCAAGTCAGAACTCAATAATTAATTTTTCTTATGAATAAAATAATCGACTATTTTAAAAATCTCAGCTTACTGAATAAAATAATTATCATTGTAGGTCTTTTACTTTTTATTTTGATTATTGCTTATGGGACTCTCACCGGTCAGCCATCCAACATTCTCACCACAGGTCTTCTACCCAAGCCTACCACTACACCATCTCCGGCTCCTACAACGATTGTCACCTTCCCCTCCCCCACAACCATACCTTTCCCTACGCCTCAAACTTCCATCACCTTAAAATTGACCGGTCCGGTTGAAACCAAAAATAAACTTAATGTTTTTTCAAACGCTACCCCATTAACATCATCGGAAACACTAAGTACCCTCCCTAACAATTTTGGTTTTGGTATCGGTGACAGATCAACCAACTCCGGCGACAACCTAATGGTTTGGGCTAAAGGAGACAATACCTTGGCTGTCTTGATCAAAGAAAACTCCATTATTTTTTCCAGTCTTGCCACTCCTTCAGCCTCGGGAAATATCCTTTCTATAAATGATAGCTATTCTGTAGGCAGACAATTTATTTCTAAATTGTTCGGTAAAGAAGTAGAAGCTACCCTCAT
>DASVZW010000042.1:0-13690 GCA_036391475.1 Patescibacteria group bacterium
CAACCGGGCAAGGAAGAGAACTACCGAAAGGTAACTTTAGGGAATTTAGACCATGAAATCGTTCTCTCTCTTGATCTAAATAGTGAAGACGGAAGTTACGATATGTTAAGTGTTGACGATCTGGAAGCTGTCACTGACCTTATCTATGAAATAATTGATACCTATCAAGAAGGCTTCTTCCGGTTGAAAGAAGAGTAGCCGGTCACCCCACCCAAAAGGTGGGGTTTTTATTTCTTCGTGTATATCAAGTAAAATATAACCACATGGAATTTAAATTAAAGTCGGAATTCTCTCCGACCGGGGACCAACCTCAGGCAATCGACGAGATCGTAAATAGCGTTTCTAAACTCAACTCTGACCAAACACTGTTGGGTGTTACCGGTAGTGGAAAAACATTTACGATCGCTAATGTGATCCAAAAAGTCCAGATGCCTACTCTCATAATTTGTCACAACAAGACCCTTGCTAGCCAGCTTTATCAAGAATTTAGAGATTTCTTTCCTGAAAATGCGGTAAGTTATTTTGTTAGCTATTACGACTATTACCAACCGGAGGCATACATTCCTCAAACCGACACCTATATTGAAAAAGATGCCGACATCAATCCTGAAATCGATAAACTACGTCTTACAACAACAGCTAACCTGTTATCACGTCCCGACAGCATCGTAGTTGCCTCTGTTTCATGTATTTACAACATTGGTTCTCCGGTCAACCAGGAAGAATATTTGTTAACTCTTACTAAGGGACAGGTAATTAGCCGCGAAACTATTATCCGCCGGCTTACCGATCTGCAATATCAAAGGACCAACGCCGAACTAACCAGAGGACTTTTTAGAGCTGTTGGTTCTACAATCCAACTTTATCTTTCCTATACGGATTCAATATTGTCTATGACTTTTGACGGCAATGTCTTGAAGGACATTGAGCTATTGGATCCTTACAACTTGACACATGTCGACAACGTAGATCTGGATGAAAACGGCCTGATCACCATCCATCCCGCAAAACTCTTTATCACAAATCCCGACAACCAAGCCGAGGCCATTGCCAATATCCGTAGGGATATGGAAAATCAGGTTCAGTCCTTTAAAGATTCGGGTCGCATGATCGAAGCCTACCGGCTTGAACAAAAGGTCAATTACGACTTATCGATGTTGGAAGAAGTTGGCTATGTAAATGGTATCGAAAATTATTCCAGATATTTTGACGGACGTAACCCGGGAGATCCACCCTATTCTTTACTTGAATACTTTAATTACAATGCTAAAAAATTTAAAAAACCCGGATTCTTGACCGTCATCGATGAATCTCATATCAGCTTGCCTCAAATTAGAGGTATGTATAACGGCGATCAGGCCAGAAAACAAACCTTGATAGACTTTGGTTTCAGGCTTCCCAGCGCCAGAGATAACCGCCCTTTGACCTTCAGTGAGTTTCAGTCAAGAACTCCTATCAAACTCTACTGCTCCGCCACTCCTAATGAATTTGAACTGGGATTATCAAAAGCTTCCGCCATTCCCACCGTAGCAGAACAACTGATCCGTCCGACCGGGCTTTTGGATCCTGAAGTTTTTGTGCGAGAAACAAAAGGTCAGATCGACGACCTTACCAAAGAAGTATTAGCCAGAAAAGCAAAAGGGGAAAGATCGTTAGTTCTAACCATGACCAAAAAAATGGCCGAGGACCTTACGGACCACCTTAAAGAAAAATACGGCTTAAAAGCGGAGTACCTTCATTCGGATGTCAAAACTCTGGACCGTGCCGATATATTGGAAAATCTACGTAGAGGAAATTTTGATTGTCTGGTCGGTATTAACTTACTCCGCGAAGGCTTGGATCTTCCGGAAGTGTCCTTGGTCGCGATCCTTGATGCCGACAAGGAAGGTTTTCTTCGCACCCCTACCGCACTTATCCAAACCATGGGCCGTGCCGCCCGTCATGTAAATGGTCAAGTTATCTTGTATGCCGACAAAATCTCCAACTCCATGAAAATCGCTATGGACGAAACATCCAGAAGAAGAAAGATACAAGATCAATACAACAAGGAACATGGCATTACACCTCAAGGGATAGTTAAACCAATAAGAGAAAAACTTCTTCAAAGAGAGGCGGTCGAGCTAACGCCCAGGATCAAAGAAATGTCGGAACAGGGTTGGGAGGAAATCGAGGATATTAATCCCGAAGCCCTTACCCCGGAAAAGAAAAGAGCCTTGATCACAAAACTAAAGAAAATGATGACTAAGGCCTCCAATGATTGGAACTTCGAGCTGGCCGCTCGTTACCGTGACACTATTCGGAAACTTCAGTGATCACCAACGATCGTTCGGGCTGGAACCCATACCTGGAGTTTCTGAGTTGAAATGAAAACAAGTTGAACCCACCATGGCTGCTCTTTTCTCGGAGTCTGTCGCTGTTTCCCAATCTTTTTGAGGAATAAAACGCCCATCATAAGTAATTATTCCCATACCCGCTCTCGGATCGCTTTTGCGCATTTCCGGATGATTTAGTAAATATTTTTCTCTTTTACTTCTCAGTATCTCAGCCACTTTATCATCGTCGGTACCGGTAATAAATAAAGTTTGAAGAATTTCATAAGGTAATTCTTCAACATTACCTCCAAGGTGAGCGTTGAGTAGTTCGTAATTCATTTCGGAAACTTCTTTTACCTCTTGAAGTAAATCTTTACCGGTCACGCTAATCCTGTCGGAGTACTTTCTATACCAATCCGGGACTTTAATAACCTCACCTTGGTTTCTTTCTATTGGTTCTTGCATATTAAATAATTACTGGTAATCGGCTTCTCTCTTAATTTACAATATAAATATGACGGATATCAATCAGGTTTCAAATATAGTCAACTGGGAAGGTATACCTGTTCGCTATACCTGGGTTCCAGGAAGCGACGATTCCAACTTCAAACCTTTCAAACAAGTATACGGAGTCGTTTTTGATGAAAATAATGACGTACTGGTAATTAATGAAGACGGTAAATGGAAAATACCCGGCGGTACACCCGAAAAAGGAGAATCTGCTCTTGAAGCTTTTATCCGGGAGATAGGCGAAGAAGCCAATATCACCATAAAAAATATTCGTCTCATTGGGGCTCAGAGAGTCGAGTTCTTAAAATATGGCAATCCAAACCACGAAGAGGGTGACCGCTTCTATCAGCTTAGATTCATAGCCGATATTGATAAAGCTATGCCACGAACCCCGGATCCCGACGGAGGAGAGATCCATCCCAGAAAGTTTATAAAGTTTGAAGAACTTACCAACTTGGTGAACTGGGGGTCGGTCGGTCAAGCCATGTTTCAAACCGCTAAAAGTATTCACGAAAACTCTATCTGAGTATTCGGGTATTTTCTGGTAAGTAGTGATAAAATATAGAGTCATGCCCGATATCTCGCCAAGCACACATTTGATCATTAGAGGAGCCCGACAACACAATCTTAAGAATGTGGATCTGGTACTGCCCAAAAATCAGCTTGTCGTTTTTACCGGAGTCTCCGGATCGGGAAAGTCCAGTATGGCTCACGACACTATTTATGCCGAAGGACAACGCCGTTACGTAGAATCACTTTCCTCTTATGCCCGCCAATTCCTTGGTGTTATGGATAAGCCTGATGTGGATCAGATAGAGGGTCTTTCTCCGGCTATCCTCATCGACCAAAAACAGGGGAGTCATAATCCACGTTCAACTGTTGGAACGGTTACGGAAATTTACGACTATTTAAGACTTCTTTACGCCCGTATAGGTCATCCACATTGTCCAAATTGTGGCCGTGAGATCTCTCCTCAAGATATCAATCAAATTTATAAATCGGTTCTTGAAACCGCCGTCAATCATCCGGAATTCAATAAGTCCAAAGGTACTCGGATTTTGATCCTGGCTCCGATAGTCAAGAACCAGAAAGGTGAATTTAAAGAGCTTTTACCCTCCTTATACAAACAAGGAGTCATGGAAGTGAGGATCGACAAAAAAATAATGTCGACTCAAAATAACATCAATCTTTTTAAAAACAACCGTCACCATATTGAAGCCGTTATCGATAAATTAGTCATAGGCCAAATTGGTACCGGTGTTGAGTACGAAAAACAAAGATTAATTGACTCTCTTGAACAGGCCTTAAAAATGTCTGACGGAGAGGTGATCGTAAGTATCATTACCGACCCTTCTTTAAGTTTCCCGGATAATCCGGAAAAAATGGAGGACCATCTATATTCTCAAAAATTGGCTTGTCCCATATGTAATATCTCAATTCCGGAAATTGAACCTCATTATTTTTCTTTTAATGCACCGGAAGGAGCTTGTCCGGAGTGTACCGGTCTCGGAACCAAAATGGTTTTGGACATTGAATCTATCGTTTCGCCCTCGCTTACCCTTCTTGAAGGTGCCATTATCCCTTTGGCTGCTCAATTTGAAGCAAGGACTTGGTTTGCCAAACTAATTTTAGCTGCTATGGATAAAGCCGGTTTTCCAGGCAACAGACCACTGTCCGAGATGACCGAAGAACAGGCCTCAGTCTTGTATGACGGAACCGGTGATCTGGTTTATTCCATTAAAGGTATTAACCGTCAAGGAAAAAATGTTACTTGGAAAAGTAAATTTTCCGGTCTAGCAAAAGAGTTTGAAAGACGTTATGAAGAAACTTCTTCGGAATCTTTCAGAGAAGAAGTCGAAAAATACCTTATCAAGAGAACTTGCCCCGTATGCAATGGGGCCAGATTAAAACCTGAAGTTTTGGCTGTTCATATTGTTAGTCATTCCATTAGTGATCTGACCTCCTGGTCCATAGACAAAACAATAAAGTTCTTCGCCGACCTACCTGAAAAAATAACTTTAAGTGAAAACCAAATCTCTCAATCGATTACCAAAGAAATTGTTGATCGTTTAAATTTCTTGTCCTCGGTTGGTCTCGAATATATTACTCTTAGCCGCGAATCGGGAACTCTTTCCGGAGGTGAGCTACAACGTATCAGACTAGCCAGTCAAATTGGTTCCCGCTTAACCGGCATTTTGTACGTGCTCGACGAACCCACCATCGGTCTGCATCAGAGGGACAATGAAAAATTAATCAACACTTTAAAAGATTTAGTCAAACTTGGTAATTCCCTCGTTGTTGTCGAACATGACCGTCAAACCATCGAAAGTGCCGACCAGCTGGTTGAATTTGGACCTAAAGCCGGTTATTTGGGTGGTGAGATCACCTTTCAGGGCGACATTAAAGAAATGTTAAATTCTAATTGTCTTACCGGCCAATATTTATCAGGCAAAAAAGATATTGTTGCCAAGAAAACAAAATTTGATGGAGACAATCAAGGCAGGGTAAGACTGACAGGTTGTACCCACCATAATCTTAAAAATATCGATGTCGACTTTCCCCTTAATAAACTGATCGCTGTGACCGGAGTTTCCGGTTCAGGTAAGTCCTCGTTGATCGTTGACACTCTTTATGAATCACTTTCCCAAAAGTTAAACCCACTTCATCATAAACAAGCCATAGAATTTGAAACGATAACCTTGCCCGACGTTGTAAAACGGGTCAGTTTGATTGATCAAAGTCCTATCGGAAAAACACCAAGAAGTAATCCGGCAACATATACCAAGGTTTTTGATTTGATCAGATCTCTTTTTGCTAATACACAAGAAGCCAGATATAGAGGTTATGGACCTGGTCGCTTCTCTTTTAACGTCAAAGGTGGCCGTTGTGAAACCTGTCAGGGTGATGGACAGATAAAAATTGAAATGCAATTCCTCGGAGATATTTATGTAACCTGTGAAACCTGTAAGGGAACAAGATTTAACGAACCCACCTTGGAAGTGGAATATAAAGGCAAGAATATTTCTGATGTACTAAACATGACCATGGACGAAGCCTCGGATTTCTTCAAGAATATTCCGGCTATCGCTAAAAAGATGACAACTATAAAGAAAGTTGGCCTTGGCTATATTAAGCTGGGTCAACCTGCTCCGACTCTTTCCGGTGGAGAAGCTCAAAGAGTAAAACTGGCAACAGAATTGGCTAAAACCGGTAGTGGTCATACCATATATATCTTGGACGAACCAACCACCGGTCTTCATTTTGAGGATTTAAATAAATTGGTCCAGACTTTATCCGATCTGGTAGGTCAAAATAATACTGTCGTAGTTATTGAACACAACCTAGACGTAATTAAGAATGCCGATTATATTATTGATATGGGTCCTGAGGGAGGTGACGCAGGTGGTGAAATAATTGCCACCGGTAGTCCACTGCAACTGGCTCAAAAATTCGATACTCCTACGTCCTCAGAACTTAAAAAAATATTAGGCTGATAAACAATTTAATTTAATGAAGAAACTCTTTACCAACCTTATTGCCATATTGGCAATGAGTGTAATCTGTTTTTCAATTCCCCACAAAATTCTGGCTCTCGCCAAATTTAGCACCAACTATCAAATTAATTACACGGTCGCACCAACCGGCATCACTCACGTCAAATTTTTTATCAACCAAAAGAATAATTTATCCGTGGTCTATGCCACCGATTTTAGTTTGAGTGTAAATAACACCAAGATTAATAATGTCCGTGTCGTTGACGAAAATGTAGTGATACCCGCCGATGTTACTAAAACCAGGAATCAAACATCCATAAGCTTTTCTTTCACCAACAAGATCGTAGGCAAAGATAAAAACCATTTCTTTTCGGTAGAATACGACACCGAAGATGTAGCGACAAAATTTGGCAACACCTGGCAAATAAATATTCCCAAGCTCGAACAAGACGAAAATTTAACCGATCAAAACATAATTCTTACTGTTCCACCCGACTTTCCAAAACCTGCATACATCGATCCTAATCCATCTGTCGTCATCAATAACGTCTATTATTTTTCCGGAAGCCAGTTAGCCAATAAACCGATCGGAGCGGTGTTTGGATTGTCACAATTTTTTAAAGCCAACCTCGATTACCATCTGGTAAATGACTTGGATAACTCAGTTGAACAAAGCATCGCCCTTCCTCCTGACACCAATTATCAATCGGTCTTCATTGAAAATATTGATCCCAAACCGATCAGATTTGAAACTGATGAAGATGGCAATCTCTTGGCTTTTTATAAACTAAATGCTCACACAAAGCTAAATATTTCGGTAGCTGAATCAATTAAAGTAAACTTCCGGCCTTCTCCTGAAAAAGATGTCCCTGTTCAAAAATATTTGGCTACCAACCAAATATGGGATTTTGAAAGTAATATATTTACTATTCCCGAAGTCCAAAATTTAACCACTCCAAAGGCCATTTACGATTATGTTTCCGATAAATTAAATTATGATTACCAAAAGGTCAACCAAAATCAAAGCCAACACTACTCAGCCTCGGAATCACTAAAAAATTCCAGTAGTGCCATTTGTACTGACTTTACCAACGTTTTTGTTGCGTTGGCCAGAAAAACCGGTATACCGGCGCGTGAAATAGAGGGATATGCATTTTCCGAAAACTCCGACCTTAAGCCACTTAGCTTGACCCAAGATGTCTTGCACGCCTGGCCGGAGTATTACGACCAAGACAAACATACTTGGATCCAGGTTGATCCCACCTGGGCAAATACCACACATGGCGTCGATTACTTCAACAAGCTCGACCTAAACCACATAACCTTTGTAATTCATGGAATAGATCCTTTTTCCCCGGTTTCGGCTGGAGGCTACAAAGTCGGATCTTCCAAAACGAAAGACGTCGACATTCAACCATTAAACGAGATTTCCTTTCCTGACCCGACTATCGAGATTAAATCGGTCGATCAGAACAACGATAAAATTGAAATTACATTTAAAAATGTCTCGGGTATTGGATACCATAACGATTTATCGGTTGAAAACACTAAATACTTTACCTCCTACACTGCGCCCATCGTGATAGCTCCATTTACCGAAAAAAAGATCGAAATGGACCTCATTAACCGACCTTATCTAAAACCTGTTGGCATTAAAGCTATAATTTATTTAAATGGACAAAGACTCGAAAGAAATCTCACCATCCAGCCACTCATCCCTACGTTTGCCCTTCTCTCCGGAGCAGTCGTCATTTTGGGATCGGTTGCCCTCACAGCCAGGCGTATACATTTTCGAAGATAAGAACCGAAAACCTCTATATATCGGCAAGTCAATTAGTGTTAAGTCACGAATAAAACAGCATTATGACGGTTTTTTAAACGCCAGTTCGAAAGCCTTTAATTTTTTTCCTCAAACCCAGACACTTTATGTCAAAAAAGTAAATAATGACTTGGAAGCAGTTCTGATGGAGGCCAATTACATTAAAACCTTTCTTCCCCGGTACAACTCAGTCATTAAAGACGACAGAAGCAACATTTATATCGTATTTACCAACGCACCGGATACTAAAATAAAAATTACCCATGCTACTGACGTTAGAACGCTTGATCTTGACAACTATAAGAAACAAGTTTGGGGACCTTTCACTTCGGTTAGGATTGCTAATATCCTTCTAAAACAAATTAGATACATTTTTGGTTTCTGCCAAGCACCATTCAATGCTCACAACCGTCCCTGTTTCAACTACCATTTAGGTCATTGTCCTGGTGCTTGTTGCGGAGAAATTAACGTTAAAGACTACCAAAAACATCTAGGCAAGATAAAAAGTTTTCTTTCCGGGAAATTTATAACTCTTGAAAAACAGTTACGACGTCAAATCAAAAGAGAGGCCAAAAAAGAAGAATATGAGAGGGCCAATGACTTAAAAAGTCAGTTACTTACTTTGGAACAAACCGTTAGCACCAGAAATTCCAGTCTTTTGCTCATGCTGTCCGACGCGAACGACCAGCTCCTTCCCTTGATCACTAGGACTCTTCATCATCCCAAGCTTAAAGTGGCCCCAAGAAGAATTGAGTGCTACGACCTTGCCCATCTACAGGGTGAAAGTTACGTCGGTTCAATGGTGGTATTCCAAAATTGCTCTGCCTCGAACAAAGACTATCGACATTTCAAAATAAGTCTGCCGGATCGGTCCGATCCTTATGCGATGCGTCAAGTGATCGGCAGGAGATTCAAACATGAAGAATGGCCCTTCCCTGATCTCATTGTTCTCGATGGGGGATTGCCCCAGCTTTCTATTGTTTCTCCTTTAATTCCTGAAAATATCCCCGTCATTGCCCTGGCAAAAAAAAGAGAGACTATTTATTTTTACGGCAAGGATGGCAAGTCGGTTGAGCTAAATCTGGAAATTGATGATCCGGTACTCAATTTATTTATGAGTATTCGCGATGAAGCTCACCGGTTCGCTAATACTTTTCACCGGAAACTCCAAGAAAAAAAATTGGTTTCTTAATACTTTAAAGCTATACTATATAAAGGATGAAAGCCTTATTGAGATCTATCCTTATCAACCTGCTTGTCTTTTATCTTTGTAGCATCATCTACCCGGGATTTAGTATAAGACACGACTTTAAGGTACTCGTTTCTGCAGCAGTGGTCTGGTTTTTCCTCAACAAATTTGTAAAACCCATCATAAAACTGTTGCTTTTACCAATAAATCTGATCACCTTGAATTTGTTTGCCTGGACGATCAGCCTTTTAACATTATTTCTTCTACAAATTATCGTCGGCGACATTAGTATCACCGCCTACAACTTTCCGGGCGTGAATTACCAAGGTTTTACCATTCCTCCGATATACATAAACACCTTCTTTTCCTTCTTGATAACTTCCACCCTCCTAAACACGTTGCTCAGCAGTATTAAGTGGCTGATCAGAAAAGAAGAATAATTAGCCAAATTAATTTATAATTCAAGCATCATGAAAATAACTCTTGTCTTGCAGATCATTGTCTCTATCATTTTGATCGTATTGGTAACCCTTCAATCAAACGACAGCTCTCTGGGTAGTAGCTTTTCGTCGGTCACTCAATCAGGTTTCCATACCAAGAGAGGCCCCGAAAAAATGCTTTATCTGGCCACGATTGTTTGTGGTGTGGTTTTTTTACTACTAGCCTTCCTTAATATCATAACTTTGAAATGATTAAGTCATTAAGAGAGCAGTTTTGGTACGCCACTGCTTTCCTAAAAAAATACATCGTTCAGATCGGTGTTGGGTTGTTCATTACTCTATTCCTTGGTTTGGGTTTTGGCTTTGCTTCCAGATTTCTTCCCAAAAGCAAGCCAAGTTACCGGGTAGGAGTTATCGGCCAGTATACGGCCAGTCAGCTACCTCCGGCTCTCATAAACCTCCTGAATGACGGCTTGACCGCTATCAACGATACCATGGAGCCTATTCCTAATGTGGCGGAAAAATGGGACATACAGGATAACGGTAATACTTATGTCTTCTACCTAAAACCCGGACTCAAATGGAGCGACGGAACAGATGTCAAACCTCAAGATATAAAAATGACTATTCCCGGCGTATCTATAGAAACAGCCGATCCCAATATCATTAAGTTCAAAATTCCTTCGAAATTTTCTCCGTTTCCATCCCTTCTTAATTTTCCACTGGTCAACTATAAAGGGAAAGTGATCGGTGATTATGACATTAAATTAAAACAGAAAACCAGTGGTTCAATTACTCAAGCCATTCTCGACTCAAAGAAAGAAAACATCTCCTTCAACGTATATTCGACCACCAAGCAAGCTATTACATCGTTTAAGTTAGGCCAAACCGATCTGATTCTAAACATGCCTTCATCTGAGGTAGATAAAGACATTAGTCAATATGGTTTTACCAGAAAGACCGTCAATGATAATCAGGTGGTTATCTTAATTTTCAACCAGGCGGACGCCAATTTAAAGGATAAAAACGTTAGACAGGGATTGGCATATGCCATCAAAGACAAAGCTTTTGGGGAAGATCCGGCCATTTCTACAATCAATCCCAACTCCTGGGCGTTCAACCCTCTCTCTAAGACATACCCCTACAACATCCAAAGGACCAAAGAGTTGATCAAATCGCCAATGAGCCTCGAACTTTCCACTCAACCAGAATTACTCCCCATCGCTGAACAGATAAAAAATCAGCTGGATTCCGACTTGATCCAAATTAGTATCAAAGTGGTGACCTCAACTCCGGACCAATTTCAATTGTTCCTAACCACCTACAATATTCCGATCGATCCGGACCAGTACCGTGACTGGCACTCTACTCAAGCCGGAAATATAGGTAAAAATACCGATGAAAAAATTGATAAGGCCCTAGAAGATGGTAGAACTACCCTTGACATTAAAGAAAGAAAAAAAATATATCTGGATTTCCAAAAGTATTTTTCTGAAGAGCTTCCTGCTTTGACTTTATTCCATCCTTCTTACCTTGACATCGCCAGGAAACAAGCTTATTTCGACGTCATCAAAAACTCTCCAAACTCCGACTAGTTCGCTTTTATTTTGTGGGCGGGGAGGGATTCGCCTTTCGGTACTTCGATTCTCTCGTCCTTAAGCTGACTCACCAGGTTCGTTACGAAACTGGTTCCGTCAGTTCGATCCCTCCTAAATAAAATTAGACCAATTACCATCAAGGGCAATTGGTCTATTTTGTGGGCGGGGAGGGATTCGAACCCTCATGAGTTGCCTCACAGCGTCCTGAACGCTGCGCGTCTACCATTTCGCCACCTGCCCGAGAGTGGACCCTGAAGGATTCGATCACCGGTTCTTGAGTACAAGACCGTCGATCCCAGCTCGTCAGGTTCGTTACGAAACCGACTCCGCTCTCCAAATCCTTCAAAAGAACAAACCTAGAATTTCCGCTAGGGAAATTCTAAATTTGTGGACCCTGAAGGATTCGGACCTTCGACCTTTCGGATGTAAACCGAACGCTCTAACCAGCTGAGCTAAGAGTCCAAATTAGAAAAAGTGCCGAGGAGAGGACATTGGTCTTCAATAAAATTCTGCTGAATTTTTTTCTGACCCGGTCTCGGCACCGTCGTGCCTGCGACTTTCAAGTCCGTCACTGAACCTAGAAATAAATATATCACCACAAGGGTGAATATTTATTTTTGTGCCGAGGAGAGGACTTGAACCTCCATAGGATTGCTCCCGCTACCACCTCAAGGTAGTGCGTCTACCATTTCGCCACCTCGGCAAAGTAGCTATATTTTACCTTAAATATGCTCATTTGGGTATTTTTACATGCTAAGATTTGCACATGACCCTCAAAGGTAAGAAACCAAATCTGGTTGTAATCGGTGGAGGAACAGGAACCTATACGACGCTTTTGGGATTAAAAAAATATCCTGTCGACATTTCGGTAATCGTAACCATGACTGATTCAGGAGGAAGTAATCGGGTAATCCGAGATGAATTTGGGCTATTACCAACCTCAGACATTCGTCAGGCTATGGTCGCATTAGCTTCCGAAGAAGTCGATGATCTCTTTAGAAATTTATTTACTTATCGTTACCACCAAGGCACTGGATTAAACGGCATGACTTTTGGCAATCTCTTTATGCTGGCCTTAACAGATATTCTTGGATCGCAATCTGAGGCTCTAATTCAAACTTGCCGTCTCCTGGGTGTCGAGGGGAATGTCATACCTGTAACCTACGATAATAGTCAGCTTATTGCCCGCTATGATAACGGCCGGCAGCTTCTGGGAGAACATCAAATAGATGAGCCCACCGAAGAATTTGCCGAACATAAAATAATCGAGCTTGAAACTATTCCCGAAGCCGTCGCTAATCCAAAAGCACTTGAAGCGATCAAAAACGCCGACCTAATTGTTTTTTCTCCGGGCGATCTTTATACAAGTCTACTAAGCAATATAGTAGTCAAGGGAATAAAAGATGCCATCAGAAAATCCAAGGCTAAAAAGGTGTTTATTGTCAACCTTATGACCAAGTACGGACAAACTACTCATTTTAAAGCCAGTGATTTTTGTTACGAGCTATCAAAATATCTAGGAGGCATGAATCCCGACTACATACTGATCAACAACACCCTCAAATTAAACAAAAAAATTGCAGCGAGATATGCAGAGGAGAGAGCCGAACCGGTGATCGACGATCTTTCGGAACACCCGGAAAATTTGGCCGGTACCACTGTAATTCGCGGCGACTTTACCAATAAGCAAATCTTTGAAAAATCAAAGGGCGACAAATTGATCAGGAGCTTAGTAAGACATGACTCAAAAAAGCTTGCCAAGGCCATCATTTCCATTTTGAAGTAGGGTATAATAACCAATCTTTTTGAAGAAAGGAGAGTGCCTTGAAATCTTACCGCGATACTCCAGAGTATCAAATGTACTTAAAAAAATACTGGCATGCGGCTTCTCTCATTCACGACCTGGAAGTATATCAAGCCAATACCAGACTAATACTCAAATACGAAACCGATCTTGAAGAACGTAAAAGACTTAGAAAGATCTTAATGGATAATCGCCGTGGCCGGGATGGCCTGCGCAGTCTAAACAAACAAATTCGAGATTTTTACGTCTATTGCGATAAACATCTATTGCGATAAACATCGTGTCTAATTTAAAGCCCCACAAGCCGCCATCTAGGCGGCCTTTTTGTTTGGTATAATTAAGCTCGTTGCCAAGCTAGCCAAGGTGGTCACGGCGCGTGTCTGAAAAACACGAGATTGAGGTCCGACTCCTCAGCTTGGCACCGATATTTGGTAAAATATCGTTGTACGCGGGAATAGCTCAGTTGGCTAGAGCGTCTCCTTGCCAAGGAGAAGGTCGCGAGTTCGAGTCTCGTTTCCCGCTCA
>DASVZW010000043.1:0-4079 GCA_036391475.1 Patescibacteria group bacterium
TCAAAAAGAAAACTTGGCCCGATTATTTTGAAAAGCTACTTTCTGGAGAGAAAAAATTCGACTGCCGGATTGCCGACTTTGAGGTAAAACCAGGAGATGAGATTATTTTTGAAGAATATGATCCGGTTACTGAGACATATTCCGGCAGGAAAATCAAAAAAACCGTCACTTTTGTAGGCAAGACAAAAGAGTGGAATTTTTTTAAACCGGAGGATGTTGATAAGCTCGGCTACGTAATAATGTCGCTGGACTAGAATCCATAAGCCAACAGGCTTGCGTCTCCTACTCTGATTCTCGGTAAACTTAGTCTTTGCTTTGAGCATTCAATACTTCCGTGCTGAGTTGTAAAGGCCAAGCCATACCCCATATTTTTTAGAATCCCAATAGCAAATCCGTTCTCAAGTCCATACGGATAAGCAAAAACTTTTTGTAAATTAAGTCCTCTTTCGGAAAGTTGCTTATCAGCCGTAGTTATTTCTTTTTGGACAATTTCTTTTTTGCCGCCCACGTTCATATGCGACCAGGTATGATTTCCAAAGGTAAACACCCCGGAACCGTTCATTTCTGCGATATTGTCCCAGGTCAAATATCCTGGATTATTTGTCAATCCGGTTGGTAAAAAGAGAACCCCTTTTGCTCCCAATTCTTTCATCACCGGAAACGCATCGGTATAGTTATCTACATAACCATCATCGAAAGTTAACATGACCGGTTTTGACGGTAACTGTCCTCTACCGTCAAAAAATGCCTCCAGTTCAGAAGTGGTTATAAAGGTATATCCATGACTTTTTAAATACTCTAAGTGCTTTCTGAAGTAAGCTGTATCGACCGTTAAGCTACCATGCCCTTCTTTAATTGCTTTTTTCATGTCCTCAACGTGGTGATACATGATCACCGGTAGGTTTACACAAGGGCCGTAAGCCTTATTCATTTCGGCAAAACTCAATCGTGTCACTGTGGCCGAAGCTGTAGCCGTCGGCGTAGGTGTAGGTGATGTAGTCGGTGTTGGGGTGATCGAAGCCACCTGAATAGGCGCCTTGGGAGGCAGTTGTCCCTTTCCCCAGTTTTGTTTTTTGGGCCAATATATAAATGTCGCTACTCCAAATAGCAATAAAGCTAACAATATCAAAGTTTTCTTATTCACAAAGACATTATAATCTAGACATGCGTGCAGTTATACAATTAGTTTCAAATTCTTCAGTAAAAATAGTTGGAGATGCCGGCCCCGAAAACAGCACAGGCTACGGTCTGACTGTCTTGCTAGCCGCTTCCGCTTTAGATACTGAAAAAGAAGTCGAAAAAACCATCGACAAAATCCTTAAACTTAGGATCTTTCCTGATGATGATAATAAAATGAATCTCAATATTATTGACGCCGGAGGCGATATTCTTCTAATACCCCAATTTACACTGTACGGAGACCTCAAGGGAAATAACCGGCCAAACTTTAGCAAAGCTGCCATGAAAGACAATGCCCTAAAACTTTTTACCCTGGTTGAAACGAAATTAAGAGAAAAAGGAGTTTCTGTTAAAACTGGTTTCTTCGGTGAACATATGGTAATTAAACAGGAACTTGATGGCCCTGTTACTATTATTCTTGACACCGAATTTATATGATAAAAAAAATCTTTTGGCTAACTCTCGCCTCATTAGGATTGCTGCTAATCTTAGTTATCTACAACTATCTGGCAGCCCAAAAAGCGATCAGGAATACTCAGCCGTCGGTTCTCCAAACTGATATGGTTTCGTATCCGGAATCGGTTATCGTCGGTTCTAAACCTATTTTTATCTGGAATGTCCAAACACCCAACGACCTCACCACCTCCTTTACCACCATTTATTGGAGCTATACCAGTAGTCCCTCTGCCTTGACGGTAAACGACTCTCCTTCGGCTGTAAAATACGCCAATCACACCTCTGATTATTTATCGGGAACTTTTAAACTTCCCGACAATTTTGATAGTCAGCTTACCGTCGAAAAACCTGGAAGAATATTCTTCAGGTCCTACGCTAAAGTTGGGGATCAAAATCTTTGGTCAAAGGAATATTCATTTACTGTAAATCCATAAAACAAAAATGTCAGAAAATCGACGAAAATTTTCTCCAATATTTTTTATTATCGCCACCATTCTGGTAATTTTAGCCACGGTTTTGATCGGATTAAGTAGCCTCTCCCTTTATTAGCAATTTAGACCTTCATCTGCTAAAATCTTAAATCTATGGCAGATAACACAGCACAAAACGATCAAAATCAAATATTATTTTTTCCTTTCATCGGCCTAAAAGAAGGAGTCATATTTCCTGATACTGAAGCCGTCTTAACTTTTGGTAGACCGGCATCAATAAATGGCATCACCGAAGCTGCCCGCCACAATCAAGACGTTTGTTTTGTTTCTCAAAAGGATTCCAAGGCTAATGCCACCAGTGCAGAGGATTATTACCAAGTCGGTACTGTCTGTAAAATTCTAAAAACCTTACCTGTTAATGACGAATTACACGCCATTGTCAAAGGTGTCTCCCGTGTCCGGATTGAGCAGTTGGAATCCAGAGATGGACAACTTTGGGCTCAGGTTACGGAACTTCAGGAAGACAATCAAGAGACTCCCGAAACTACCGCTCTCACCAATCATGCTGTTTCCGAAATCAAAAAAGCTATCGAGCTGGGAAAATCAAATCTCGACCCTGGTGTTTTTCTAAAGATAGTCAACAACTCCGAACCGCTTCAGATCTCACATCAAATTGCCGCTGTCCTCAATATCAAGAATGAAGAAAAACAAAAATTGTTGGAGGAAGACTCTCTCTACAAACGGCTGATGGATATCACCAAGCATATTACGGAAGAGATCAAGATTTTAGAGCTTGAGAAAAAAATTGCCAACAAAACTCAGAAAAGTTTCGACGAAAGTATGAAGGAAGCCGTTCTTCGAGAGAGGATGAAGACGATCCAGAAAGAACTAGGTGAAGGCGGGGAAGAAGAAGAGGTTAAGGAACTTAGAATGAAACTTAAGAAGGCCAATCTTCCCAAAGACATTTACCAAAAGACACATAAAGAGCTTGAAAGATTGGCTAAACTTTCTATCCACAATCCGGAGACATCATATTTGAGAACCTGGATAGAAACCATTCTTGAACTTCCTTGGAACGAATCGTCAAAAAGCAATTACTCATTAACCAAAGCCGAAAAAATTTTGGATGAGGACCACTACGGATTAGAGAAAGTAAAGGAAAGAATTCTTGAATACATTGCCGTTTTGAAACTTAAATCCGAGCAAGTCGCTTCCACTAAAAAACATGTTGTCAATCCACCCACCATCCTTTGTTTTGTCGGACCCCCGGGTGTAGGAAAGACATCTGTCGGGCGTTCTATTGCCAAAGCGATTGGCAGAAAATTTGTCAAGATGTCCCTCGGAGGTGTCAAAGATGAAGCAGAGATTCGGGGTCATCGACGTACCTATGTTGGGGCCATGCCTGGTAGAATAATTCAATCTATTAAAGAAGCCGGTGTCAACAATCCTGTTTTTATGTTGGATGAGATTGACAAGGTCGGTGCCGATTTTAGAGGCGACCCAAGCTCTGCTCTGTTGGAAGCTCTTGATCCGGAACAAAATTACGCTTTTCAAGATCATTACTTGGATATTCCATACGATCTTTCCAAAGTTTTGTTTATTACCACGGCCAACGTTCTTGACACTATTCCTCATGCCCTAAGGGACCGTTTGGAAATAATCGAATTCTCCGGCTATACCGAAGAAGAAAAATTCCACATAGCGAAAAAATATTTGATCAAGAAACAATCCGAAGCTCATGCCCTCGACTTAAAAGATTTTAAATTGAGTTCTTCGGTTCTACACTTCATTGTTCAACACTACACCAGAGAAGCCGGTGTCCGTAACCTGGAAAGACAAATCGCCGCTTTAATGAGAAAAGTGGCTAAGAAAAAAGCTGCCGGTCATGAACTCCCGATCGATTTAACCAAAGATAAGGTTAGTGAATATCTTGGACCCATTATTTTCAACCAAACACTGGCTGAAGAAACGGATCAGGTTGGTCTGGTGACCGGGCTTGCCTATACCAAGGTT
>DASVZW010000044.1:0-5430 GCA_036391475.1 Patescibacteria group bacterium
TAATAATCTGTATTTTTCAAAAAGCGACAGAAAACGCAAAAATAATTCGGTAAAACTTCTGCGGAAGTTTTGGGTAATTTATGGTTAAATGAATGTATGACAAAGTACATTGCGTACTGTCGGAAGTCTACAGATGAGAAAGATCGGCAGGTTTTGTCAATCGAAGCTCAGATTGCTGAATTAAAAGAATTCGCCAAGAGGGAGAAGCTTCACATTGTCGAAACACTTGCGGAGAGTAAAACAGCCAAAGAGCCAGGCAGATTGGTGTTTCAGCAAATGATGAAGCTTCTAGAGTCTGGGAAAGCAAACGCCATTCTAAGTTGGCATCCAGATAGACTGGCCAGAAACTCGGTAGATGGAGGTCAAATCATCTACCTTGTAGACACTGGCAAAATAGTTGACCTCAAATTTCCCTCGTTCTGGTTTGAAAACACACCTCAAGGAAAGTTCATGCTCAATATCGCTTTTGGCCAGTCTAAATACTATGTCGATAACCTCAGTGAAAATGTCAAACGGGGTAATCGACAAAAGTTACGCAATGGCGTTTGGCCAAACAAAGCCCCTCTTGGCTACAAAAATATTGTTGAAAACAAATCGATTGACATCGATCCGGAAGAAGCCAAAGTCGTTAGAAAATCTTTTGAAATGTTTGCTGAAGGAAAATACTCATTCATTCACGTTGCTCGTTTCATGGCACAAGGTGGAATCGTAAACGCCAATGGGAAGCCATTAAAGATTGACCAAATCAAAAGTATGCTCCAGAAAAAATTCTACATCGGCATCATGCAGTTTAACGGCGAAGAATTTCCGGCTTCCCATCCAACATTCATCAGCAAACAACTTTTTGAAAAAGTTCAGCAGAATATTCAAAAGTTTTCTAAACCAAGAGAAACCAGTCACGACTTTGCTTTTTCCGGTCTTATGCAATGTGGGGAGTGCGGCGCTACCATTACGGCTGAGCAACACATCAAACACTACAAAAGAACCAATCGTACTGTCAAATATATTTACTACCGCTGTACCAAGAAAATAAAGCCCTGCTCTCAGCCGTATCTGGAAGAAAATAATCTCTTCGATCAATTAAAGAGTGAGATTAAGTCCTCCGCCCTCCCCAAATCTTGGACAAGTGAGTGGAAAGCCCGACTGGCACAAGACAAAATCCTAGCCGATGAATCCAAAGAAAAAGTTCTCACCATGTTACATTCGCAAACCGAAAGTTTTGATACCAAACTAAATACTCTGCTCGATGGATATCTGGACGGCACAGTTGATTCCGACATTTACAAAACCAAAAAGAATCAACTGTTCCAAGAAAAGCTCAAAATAGAAAACCAGATATCCAAAACAGGAGAAGAAGGAGCCAGTTGGCTCGAACCTTTTTCCAAATTCATAAATTGCGCCATACTGGCGCAAAAAATCGCGCGCAAGGGTTCCGTGGACTCAGATCTGCGGATCTTCGTCCAAAACATCGGTTCGAACTTCTTTTTGAAAGATAAACAGATTATGGTGGAATGGGAAAAGCCCTTCGCATCGCTCCGCGCGTGGGCGGGCGCGCGGGCGACCTCCCCGAATGTGGGCGAGATTTCCCAGAGTGTTGCCGGACTAGGACTCGAACCTAGAATAACCACCTCCAGAGGGTGGCGTCCTACCATTAGACGATCCGGCAATATTTGGGGGACGTGCGTATATTTTACTTCCTCCAGCCCAATTACGCTATTCTGAAGCTATCTTTGAGCACACTTCCTCGTATACTCTTTCTACGGGCTGGGTTGCATCGATTGTTATCATTTTCCAGTTCGGCATGTCCGTAATTACCGCCAGTCTTTCACCTAGTTGTTTGTGGAACATCATTAATCTTTTGCCGACTCCTTCAGCAGTATCATCCTTTCGCTTCCTTGCCTTATCGCCATTTACCAGTCTTTCAAAACTAACTTCGTCTGGAATGTTCAAATAAATTACCGACACCGGTAGTCCTCTTCCTGCGGACTCCAAAATATTACTAAAATCTATCGTCTCCTCCAATGTTCGCAAACCACCATCCAAAACGAAGCCCTCCGTAGTGTCATTCAAAGCAAATCTTTGGACCATAATTTTAAGTAAAGTCTCCCCATCCAGGTATACATGTTCGGCGAACATTACTCGGCATTTTTCTCCCAATTCACCCGGATCATTTGCGGCCAAATCTCTCAAAATGTCTCCGGTGGTCAAATATGGCTTACCGGTTTCTTCACACATCAACTTAGCAATGGTCGTTTTCCCTGCGCCCTCGGGTCCTATGAATATAACAATTTCCTTTCCGAGACAAAGCCTTTCTTTGTTTTCAACTTTTTCTTTCACAAAAGAATCGTATAACCCTTGTAGAAATTAAACAAGACTTATTTTTTTATTGCCAAAATTGCCATGAACATCGGAAATTCATCTCTGGCTCTGTTTTCCATTGTGGAGGCTTTGCCTTCACTCTTTTTATTCGAAGTCCATTCTTCGATTTTTTCAATTAAAAATCCATTGCGAAAAAGCATTCCTGAATAGTCTTCGATTGGGCGGTGGAATGACCATGTAAAACTGGAATTTTCCTTTCCTGGATGCATGTTGATAGGGATCTCCATTGGACTCATATAACGATTGACTCTTCTGTATTGCATCTTATTTGTCTTGTCTACTTCCCAACTTGTCTGGCGGGGGATTCTAAAACATGGATGGTTTAACACGATCAACAGTCTTCCTCCATCCACCAGTCTTTGGTTTATTAAACTGAAAGTTTTTTCCGGTTCTTTGATATTTTGCAGTGCCAAAATCATGGCAGCGTTGTCGAATTTGTCTTCGACCGGTATGTTTTCCGTAACATCTGCCACCACATATCTATGATTTTTTAAATGATCCAACTTTTGGGCCTCGGAGATCAAAGATCTGGCCATATCAACTCCAACATATTTGACTGTATTGGGAATGGCTCTGGCCAATACTCCCTGGCCGCAAGCTACATCCAACAATGAAGATTCTTTGGGGATATGTAACAGTTTCAAGCTATTCGGAATAACTACCGATTGGTGAAAGAAGTGGCCCTTTTCACCCACAATTTCGCCATACCATTTACCTTCTTTGTTCCATGAAGTATCGACTTTATTTTTTTGTTTTCTTTGACGCATACGCATATTTTAGTCTATCTTTCGGCTATATTTACAAAAGTTGTAAAAAAGTTTAAACTTAACCCAAAGAAACACCGAACATGTCACAACATATTGAGCCTCTAGCTTCCAAAATCAGACCAAAAAATATTGATGAATATGTCGGTCAAGAACATCTGGTGGGTATAGGCAAACCGCTTCGCCTGGCCATCGAGAATAAATTGATTTTTTCTTTCATTCTTTGGGGAACTCCCGGAACCGGGAAAACCACCATCGCCCGGATCTACGCCGACGCCATTAAAGCCGACTTTTTTGAGCTTAGTGCTGTCTCTGCCGGAAAAGATGACATCAGGACAATAATTAAGAAGACCGAAGAGACCGAGAAACCGGTCGTTCTCTTCCTTGACGAAATCCACCGCTTCAATAAAGCACAACAAGATTTTTTACTTCCTTACGTCGAGAGCGGCAAGATTACCTTAATTGGTGCCACCACAGAAAACCCTAGTTTTGAAGTTATTCCGCCCTTGCTTTCTCGTTGTAGAGTATTTGTTCTCAAAGAACTTTCTCCCGAAGATATCGGCAAAATAATTGATCGGGCTGCCAAAGCCTTAAAACTTAAGATCAATGCCGAGGCCAAAGAATGGTTGTCAAATTTTGCCAATGGAGATGCTCGTCAAGCAATCGGCCTGATCGAAACTACCGCTACTCTTTATCACAAGCTTACAGTAGATAACCTTAAAACCGCCTTACAAAATAAATTCCTAAGGTTTGACAAACTCGGAGAGGAACACTACAACACCATCTCTGCTTTCATCAAATCAATGCGTGCCAGCAATCCGGACGCTGCTTTGTATTATTTGGCTAGAATGGTCGACGCCGGTGAAGATCCACTTTTTATCGCCCGAAGAATGGTCATTTTTGCTTCGGAGGATGTCGGTATGGGTCAGCCTACTGCTCTTGTGGTTGCCAATGATGTCTTTAGGGCATGCGAAACTATTGGTTACCCGGAGTGCGCTATTAATCTGGCTCACGGAGTTGTATATCTCGCTACAGCCAAAAAAGATCGTTCGGCTTATGACGGACTTCGATCCGCCCAAGCTGATGTAACCTCCTATGGCAATCTTCCAATTCCTCTGAATCTCCGAAACGCTCCTACAAAATTAATGAAGAATTTGGGGTATGGAAAAGGTTATGAAGCATACACTGAAGAAGATTTATTACCCGAAAAATTAAAAGGCAAAAAATATTACATCCCCAAAAAATAACTAATGGAAACCAAAAAGATCAGCTCCTTAATTAAACGAATTAAAAAGTTCAACGACTCTCGGGGATGGAAGCCGGTCCCACAAGATGTGGCGAAATCTATCGTACTGGAAGCCGCCGAGCTATTGGAGCATTTTCAATGGGATGAAGGTAAAACCGATTTAGTCGGAAAAGATATGACGGAAATTAAATACGAGGTTGCCGATGTCTTTTGGTACCTGGTTATTTTCTGTCATCGGTCGGGGATTGATCTTGCGGAAGCTATCGAGATGAAGATGATACACAATGAAGAGAAATACCCCTTGGTCGCCTTTGCCGGCCAGCACAATCAAGAATTCTATATGGCTCAAAAGAAAAAATATCGAGAACTAAAAAAAGCCCAAAATGCCGGTCAAAAATAAATACCATAAAGAAATAATTGGACTAATTAAAAAATTCTCCGTAGTGGAATCACCCGACCGAGAAGGCTTTGGATTAAAATATGTTGGTACTAACAAACCTTCGTACCATTTGAATACTAAAGATACTCAGACGGTCGCTAAAGAGTTTTTAAGAAAGAACAAATTATCTACTCAAGAATTACACCTTCTCCTGGATTCTTTGTATTACGGTGGGACCTATGAGGAAGTCAATATTGCCGCCAAAATAATCCAATATGATAAGGAGTTAAGACAAAATATTAACTTTGATAAATTAAATTATTGGTTGGAGAATGTTCATGGATGGGCTGAAGTGGACACCTTATGTCAAATGGCTTTTACTTCAGATGATATTTTATCCAAATGGGGAGACTGGAAAAAGTTTTTAGTCAAATTGAATCGTAATTCAAACGTACACAAGCGCCGCGCCAGCCTGGTGTTTCTAACAAAACCAGTCGGTCAATCGGCTGATATTCGTCTATCCGGCTTGGCTTTTAATAACGTTAATCATTTAAAACAGGAGAAGGATATTCTAATTACGAAAGCAGTTTCCTGGATCCTTAGGACTCTGATTAAAAATCATCGGTCTGAGGTAATCAGTTATCTCGAGGATAATTCGGATA
>DASVZW010000045.1:0-6649 GCA_036391475.1 Patescibacteria group bacterium
ACAGAGCTAACAATTTTTTTACCATACTTCATAATCTCAGTAGTTTTATATATATGTCAATGACAAATATTTCAGTAATCATCATCACATACAATTCTTCAAAAGAAATAAGAAGATGCATTGACAGCGTATTAAAAAACAGGGACGCAAAGACAAATATTAGAATTACAATTATTGATAACAATTCTACAGACGACACAAAATTAATTCTAAAAAAATACGTAAAAAATAATAAAATATTCGATATTACATTTAACAAAAATAATGTAGGTTTTTCTAAGGCAGTTAATCAAGCAATTAAGAAAAATGATTCGGACTACTTTCTACTTTTAAATCCAGATGTATTTTTAGAAAAAAATAGCTTAAAAAATATTATTAAATGTGCAACTTTAGATGGAGTAGGTATCTGTGGCGGTAAGACAGTAGGATTACATGGAGAAAAACAAGGAGATCATTTTAGAATACCTAATTTGATGGTTGGAATTTTTGATTTTACAAACTTGAGAAAATTCTTAAAAAGTGATTATTGGCACAACTATTTTTACGATAATTATTCAAATCCAAGTAAACTAAAACTAGTAGGCTCAGTTAGTGGTGGTTATATGCTGATAAATAAAGATACTATTAAAAAAATTGGATACTTAGATGAGGACTACTTTATGTATCTTGAAGATGTAGATTTCTGTTTAAGGGCAAATAATAATGGGGTTAAGGTCGTTTATTGTCCCTCAGCAAAAGGAGTACATATAGGTGGAGCAAGTAGCAACAACAAAGAACGTTCAAATATGGGTGCCTGGAATCAATCAAGAAAAATTTTTTATATTAAAAATTTTGGTTTATTACAAAATATAATTATTCAGCCTATCTTCTTTTTCGATGAAGTGTTAATTAAAATTAAAAGATTCATAGATGAAAATCTCAGTCATTAGAGGTGCCTTCTTAAATCCGTTCGAGCTTCAAAATTATTCTCCTTTAAAAGAAGATTTTGAGATTGAAGCGGTATCCTCTAAATTTCCCATATCTTCCAAGGTAGATTTGCCATTAAGAAAGCTTTGGTCACCCACAGATTTGCCCAATTTTCCTTATAAGTATCAAATCTTGAATAGACTTTTTGTCGATGCTCAAAAACTATTTGGTTTGGAACATGAACTTGTTGGAACACAAATTGCCCATGTGGCTGAAACATATTTTGGTTATACCCACCAAGCGATATTGGCTAAAAAAAGAGGAATAATACGCAAAGTAGTGAGTACTGTTTGGGAAACGATACCGCATAACAATGAAGGAATTAGAGGTAGGAAAGAATATAAGGAACTTGCCTATGAAGCCGTTGACCATTTTATTGCGGTAACGAATAAAGCCAAAAACGCATTGATCAAAGAGGGTGTTGACCCGGAAAAAATCTCAGTTATTAATATGGGCGTAGATATAGAAAGGTTTAAACCAAAAAAACAAAAAGAAACCAGTAATCACATAAACATACTTTGCGTAGCCAGATTAACTCCAGAGAAGGGGATCAACGATTTGGTAAAAGCTTTTATAAAAATTAGAGAAAGTAATCCAAAAATATGGCTGACTCTAGTAGGTGACGGACCATTAAAAAAAGATTTAGTTGGGTACAAGAACATAATTGTTAAACGAGTCCCCTACCAAAAAATTCATACTGAATACCAGAAAGCTGATATATTCTGTCTTCCTAGCCGGTCCACTAAAACCTGGGAAGAACAATATGGTATGTGTTTGGTTGAAGCAATGGCTTCAGGTTTACCAGTAGTGACCACCGATACCGGAGCAATTCCGGAAGTCTGTGGTCAGGCAGCGTTATATTCGCCACAACGCTCCTCGGACAGCCTCAAAAAGAATCTGGAGTATTTAATCTACAATCAAAATATAAGGGAAAAAATGGGACAAGAAGCCAGGAAAAGAGCCGAAAAGCATTTCGATCACAGACTAACTGCCCAACAAATCAAAAGGGTCTATCAACTTCTAAAAATTGTATTTTGAGTTGGAATAAATATTCAAACTGACATAAAATAGCTCAATCTAAATTTTAAGATGCCAAAAAAGCTAAAGGTAGGTATCATCACAGTAAACTACAATAACTACGAAGACACAGCTAACTGTGTCACTTCACTTGGCGTGCTTGATAGCAGTCTGACGGACAATCATATCTATGTTGTCGACAACGGATCAGGTAAGACCGTACTTCAAAAAATTAAGAAGATCAAAAAAATTATTCTTATCTCCTCAAAGGAAAATTTAGGTTTTGCCGGAGGAAATAATCTGGGTATCAAAAAAGCGTTGGCTGATGGCTGTGACTATGTTTTTCTGATTAATAATGACGCTATGGTTACCGACCCGGAAACCATATATAAATTAGTTTTGAAAAATAAGGGCATTTCTGCACCGGTAGTAAAATTTCAAAGAGGTGGAGAAGATGTCTTTGATTATGGAGGCAGGGTAGACAAAGTTTTTGGAAGGAATACTCACTATGAATCGCCCTTTCTGTTGGACGATTTTTATCCCACTGCCGATTACTACTCAGGTGTCTGTCTACTGATTAATTCAAAAGTATTTAAAAAGGTTGGGTACCTGGATGAATCATATTTCCTTTATTATGAAGACGCCGATTTCTGTCTGAAGGCCAAGTCGGCAGGTTATAAACTTACACTTTGCCCCGAAGTGACAATACTACACAAACTGTCCTCCAGTACCAATAAACTGGGCGGGAAAAAAGTCAGGATCCTTGCCGATAGTCATTTTAGATTTTGTCTAAACAATCTACCACCAACAGCTACACCTTTCTTTATCGCCTTCAATATCTACCTTAGATTACGAGGTGCTTCCAGCTGATATCGTGCGATAATTTAGATACTAAATTTCAAAATGGAAAAATCTAATCAAAGAATTTCAAAGCTGGATGGACTTAGAGGATTGCTATCTTTAGTGGTTACCCTAAACCATTCATTCTTGGTTCTGGCAATTCCTGCCTTTGCCAATGTGTGGGGCCAAAATGTCTTGGAGTTTCACGACTGGCAAAGCAAGATTCAGCAAATAATGATGATCTTGGGTAACGGAGGAGCGGCAGTAACCTTGTTTTTCATTTTGTCCGGATTTGTAATGGGACTTTCTTTAAACAAATTCTCAAAAATCGGCTTACTGGATACCATCAACTTTTACATCAAAAGAATAATAAGACTTTATCCTGTCTATCTGTTTTTAGTGGTGGTTACGGCCATATATATGTGGACGATTTTCGTTTATAAGGTTTACCCATCGGCCTCAACTTGGTATACCTGGTGGATGAATTTTCAAATGACGGTCAATGAGTTTTTTCTCAATGTTTTCTTCATTCATACTTACTTGGGTGGTGTTACATGGACACTCAGGGTAATTTTAATAGCTTCAATAATTTTTCCAATTTTTTACCTAATAAATAGAAGGACTTCAAAATTGGTCGATCTGCTTCTCGTAATTTTACTTATCGTGCTTGACTTTACCATTTTTAATATTCCCAACTTTAGAGACCTCCGGTACTTATTTATGTTTTATTCCGGATTAATAATTGCCAAGTTCTCTAAATTTTTTAATAGTATTCCTGGTTGGTTAATTTATGTGACTTCCCCTTTCGTGATCTTCCTTTTACTGGATATTAGATATATGACAGGTGAATATACGGGTGGAGTTGTCGAAAACATCATTTGCTGGTTCATTATCGGACTTCTGGCTTATGGACAAGAGCTTAGATTGTTCAATTTCCTGGAAACCAAATTCTTTAAATATTTGGGTAAGGTGTCGTACAGCTTATATCTCACTCACTTTTCTGTCTTGTATGTTTTGTCTAAAATAATGTTTGACAATTTACCAAACTTGCCTTATCAAGAAAATTATTTGATTATTCACTTTATTATGTGGGGTCTATCTCTTGGAATTACGATCATACTTTCATCGATTATTTATCGTTTGGTTGAGAAACCGGCGTTAGTTTTGTCAAGCAAACTTCAGATACACCTTAAAGAAGCATGAAATTAACTGTAGCCGTCATATCAAAATACCCGGACGTTGATAAAGCATTTCTAAGATCATTAGCTTTTGGTGATGAAATAATCGTTATTTATAGCGAAAAAAAAGAATTCAAACAGGACCGGGATGGAAAAGTTAGATTATTATTTCATCTCTTAAAAGCCGACTTTTCTCAGCAAAGAAATTATGCAATTTCAGAGGCTAAAGGTGACTGGATTTTTTTTGTTGACACTGACGAAATCGTTGGTGACAATTTAAAAAAAGAAATTATTGAGGCAATAGAGTCTAAAGACAATCAAGGCTATTACATCAAACGTGTTGATCTATGCTTTCATCAACCATTTCTCCATGGCGAAACGGGAGACATTGAGATTTTAAGACTGGCCAGAAGAAAGGCAGGAAAGTTTAGTAGATCGGTACATGAATACTGGCAGATAAAAGGTACAGTAGGCAAACTAGTTCATCCTCTTTACCATAATAAAGATCATTTTATTTCTGAATTTATGAGCAGGATATCTTTATACGGCCCTTCTGATTCATTTGAACTGGATAGGGAAAGCAAGTCTTTCAACTATTTTAGGTTATTAGTCTATCCAAAAGCCAAATTTATTGTTAATTATTTTGTTAAGCTTGGTTTTTTGGATGGCCTTCCTGGGCTTTTTCAAGCCTATTTGATGATGATCCAATCTTTAAGTGTTAGAGTTTTTCAATGGATTTTTCTAAAATCATCTATAAATTAAATCTTTTTCTTCTATTTTTTCTTATAATTCTTAATCTTTTTACGGTTTTTAGTCCGGAAATAGGTTTTGATGCTTTGTGGTACCATCTGACACTACCTAGACTTTGGTTGCTAAAACATCAATGGTACTTCCCGGGTGGTCTTCTCTACTATTCGGTAATGCCTAGACTGACTGAGCTGATCTACATACCTTTAATAAGTATTTCCGGTTCCATCGGTCCGAAGATGATCCAGTTTCTCTCAGGAATTGGTACGTCATATATTATTTATAAAATTTCGTCTAAATTGGGCCTCAATAAATTATTCTCCCTGTTGGCGGTAAATATTTTTTATATTACGTGGCTTGTTAGTTGGCAGTCGGGAAGTGCTTACATCGACCTTTTTAGAACCTTTCTCGAAACTTTTGCCTTGTATTTTTTCATCGAAAATAGAAAAAAGACCGGGGCTTTGTTTCTGGGTCTTGCCATTGGTACAAAATGGTTGTCTCTCGGGTCTTTAGCAATTTACACGTTGGTTTTTGGATTGTCTATTTTGCCAATTTCTCTATTTGTATCATTACCCTGGTTTTTGATTGCTTACCATTTCACCGGCAATCCGGTTTATCCGATTTTTGAACCTTTCCTCAATCAAACCACACCAAATCTGCTATCGAGTATTTATAGAATCTTGTGCGCACCATATTTTCTAACTTTCCCTTTTGATGATTTTCTTTCTCCGATAATCGGTTCTGTATTAATTTTTTCGTCACTATCGATTGTTTTTTCTAAGAATCAGTTGATTAGAAAATTAGTGATAATAGCAGGGTTGGGAGCTTGTTTTAGTTTGTTTTTGAATCCACCTTCGTCAAGATTTTTTTTGCCATATCTACCCGCCGCTTCAATTTCAGGAGTTTATTTCATTTCAATCCTCCCCAATATTTTCAAAAAATACATTTATATTATTTTTTCTGCTTCATTTATTTTGGTTATTTGTTTAAGGTTAATTGCCATCCAAAAATATATTCCTTACTGGCTTGGCCGGGAAACTCAAAATCTGTTCCTGACTAAAATGAGTCCCAAAATGCCGGGCACGTTCATTGATTCCGATAATTTTGTCATTGACCATATACCGGCCAACAGTAGGATACTGATCAATAATCTTCATAACCTCTATTATTTTCCTTTGAATTTTGACCACTCTAGTTGGGCGAACAATTCCATACAGTACGATTATCTTATTAGTGAGAAGGAAAATCCGAGTAAAATTAATGGAGACTTGATTCATACCAATTCTTTAGGTATTCAAGTTTTCAAATTAAACCATGATTGAGGTATTACTTAAAATATCTATATTAGTCTGGCCATTTGGTCAGCTTCTAAGCTACAGAGTTGGACAGGCAAATTTCCCCATATATCTTCTTGACCTGCTTTCTATCTTTTTGTCGATTTTTCTTTTGATCGGCTATAAATCCAGGAAACAAATATCCAAGGATCCTATCTCGGCTTATCTTCTTGGCTTTATTGTTGTCTGCGGACTTTCTTTGGTGGTAAATATTCGTGAGTCTAGTCTCTTCAATATTTTAAAGGCATCGTTATATTTATTAAGAGTCGTCACTTATCCCTCTTTTTACTATGCTGTCAAATTGGTTAAGTGGGAAAATATTAAAAGTTCGGTCACAGCTTCGCTGATCCTGTTTTTGTCTCTTAGCCTTTTTCAGTATGTGATTTTCCCCGACACAAGGGCTTTAAAATATGCCGGCTTTGATGATCATTATTTTAGACTGATTGGAACTTTTTTTGATCCTAATTACACCGGGGCTATGCTAACTGCCATTGGATTATATTTTCTTACAACTAACAGATACATTGCTGCTATTTCTGTACTGCCTTTACTTGCTCTCACTTATTC
>DASVZW010000046.1:0-6728 GCA_036391475.1 Patescibacteria group bacterium
TTATTTCAAAAATATATGATCCAAACTTTGTTCATGTAATTCCTGTGTACGGTAATTATATGGCCGACTTTAGAGTCGACAGTGATATTGTTAGCCAATATGCAGATAATAATGACCGGTTTGATCTTTTAAACGAAATGGTTGCATCGGGCAATGCTCCTGATGAATTACAAAATCTTCTTTTAGAACCTGCCATCGCTCGATGGCGGTAACTTGTTGATGGCGATTGATACAAAACAATAATTAAGTTACACTTAACTAAATGAAACGGCTTTTGTTGGTTTTTGCTCAAGTCTTATTTTTTGTTTTCTTGTCCTTCTTATTTAAATCAAATACGTTTGCTTGTGGATCTTGTACGAGTTCATCTCAATGTAGTGATTGTTGTTCTAATTGTACTTATCAGTGTAGCTCCGTGACCGGGCAATGTCAGTGGTCGGTAGGCAACACTTGTACTAACTGGTGCGACAACGGTTCATGTGGCACTTATCCAAGTGGTTGCTTCAAAAACCAGATTTGCTGTGACGGACACATCTACGACACTCGTGTAGTCAGCTGTAGTTGCTGTGGAAATGGCTCATGTGATTTTGGAGAGACTTGTTCTAGTTGTTCAAGTGACTGTGGACCATGCTGTACCAAATCGGCACCTTCGGCGCCCTCTACTTCAGCTCCAACAGATGGCCAAGTGTTTACTATCAATCCGACCGTTACTTTTACGTGGTCGGCTCCCGCCTCGTGGGGAAACGGCTGCGGTAATGCCCTTAGTTATCACCTCTGTATTAGTAGTACCAATGGCGGTGCCTGCGACCGCTATGATCTTGCCAACATAAATTCGGCCAGTACCAGTGACAGTTCATTTGTTCCATCCTATGAAGGTGTCCACTACTGGAGGATCGCGGCTGTTAACAATGGACAGACCACGTGGTCGACCTGGAAATCTTTTTCGGTTAAAGTCATACCTAATTGCAGTAATCTGAGTGGACCTACCGAAGTTCAAGTAGGTTCGGTCGGAAATTTTTCGGCAGACTTTTCCTCACCCATGGGCAGTTTAAAAGGTGACATCTATCGCACCGACCTTACTGCCGGTAACGACATCCTTACCAACACCATAGCCGGAAACTCGGGGAGTTTGACCGGAGGCTGGACACCCGTCTCAACAGAAAAAGGGAACAAAACCGTATATTGTAGAGCTTGGAATGATTCAAAATCGGAGTGTCGCGACCCCGCCTTCCCTACTTCTCCCTGGCCACTGGCTCAATGCGCCGGACCAACGACATCATTTAATACTTGTATCGAAAACTTTACGGCACCGGCAGATCCGGTAGTCGGTAACTCTTATGTCACGGGTTGGTCGACATGGAGTACTTGTGACAATGGCCCAGGTGTCAATACTCACACCCGTTTTAGAACTAGAACTTGTACCGAAGATTGTCTTGGAGTGACAAACAATTGTGCCAATTACTTTGCCGGTAACTGTGTTGGCGGAGGTTGTACTGTCGCGGGTAATACCCAAACGCAAAGAGAAAATTGTAGTGGTGTAGTTCAAGGTCATTTGTACGATGCTTCCGACTGTGCCAGTGGTTGTTCTTGTGGAGCCGCATCCTCTCCGATAATTAATAGCAGTTTTACCGTCAGCGGTGCTAATTCATGGTCGATTACACCCAACCCACTTACTTTAGGGCTGGATGCTAATGGTTTTTACAACTTCACTGCTTTCTTGGGCAACTCAGGTAATACTTTTACTTTTGATTTCTCCAACTTAGTAGCCGCTGGACTAATTGGTGACGCTGTTCCCAAGGCCAATTGTAATGAAGCTACTCCAACTTTACTCGGCTGTGATACCGGCTACGTCGGTGCCCAACCGTGTAGAACCGATACGGCCGACTTTGGCTTCTATCGAAAATACGGCGGTTGGTGGCAAGTGACCGGCGGTAGTATTCACGCCAACACTACCATCCAAAGCAAGATCCCGGCATCATTAACCTTGGTTTCCGACCAGCGTTTAATTAAACCGGATTCCTACGGCCGTGACGGCATCATTACTTACGGCACCAGCGTAAACTTAGGAACCAATCCAAATGTTCAAAATACCTACAGTCTTAGTAACCGACGTTTCCAACAAACCTATCAGGGCTTAACTTACAACTACGCTTTCTTCGACACTAAATTCAAAGCCAATACCTTTACTGAATGGGCCAGTGGAAACACCCCACCCGCATATTCTGATCCAAGTGGTAATGGCTATATGTTGATTAGGTATACCGGTGCCGGGCCTTTAACCATTAATGCCTTTAGTGTACTTAGTGGCCAAAAATACGTCATCTTGATTCCTCAAAGCGTTACTGTTTCCGGCAATATCACCGTTGCCAGTGGCGGTTTCCTGGCGATCCTTTCAAACCAAGACATTCATTTTGGCACAGGTGTCAGTATTGCTCATGGCTGGTACCTGACCGACGGCAAGATCGTCACCGATTCCACCGGTGTGGAAACTACCGATAAACAATTCCATGGTGAAGGCAGTTTTGTTGCCCTGAACGGTTTTTCCTTTAATCGGGATAGGGGCGTATTAAACAACAAGACTCCATCTCAAGAATTTATATACCGCGGAGATTTGATCACCAACAACCCCAGTATCTTTAAATTCCCGTATAAATATTACGCACCCTACAACCCCTAGTAACAATATTTCCTAAAATAAGGTAAATTGTATGTATGGATCAGTCTGTATTGTTACAAATAGATGAGGTTACGAAAAAATTCGGAGATGTTTCGGCAGTCAAATCGGTTTCACTTTCAGTAAAGAAAAAAGAGATCTACGCCCTGATCGGACCAAATGGTTCCGGCAAAACTACGCTTATCAATTGTATCGTTGGTTTATTGAAACCTGACCACGGAAAAATTGAAGTATGCAACGTAGATATATCCAAAAAACCCCAAACGGCCAAGGCCTTAGTGGGCTTTGTCCCCGACAATCCTCAAAATTATCTATACTTGACAGGTCTGGAATTTCTCCGTTTAACTGGTAGGTTAAGGAACTTAAGTCAGTCGGAAACAGAAAATAGAATTACCGAGTTGTCTTCACTTTTTCCCATAAAAGAAATTCTAAAAGATAGGATGGAGAGCTATTCCAGGGGCAGTTTACAAAAAACGGCCTTCATCGCGGCGTTGATCGCCGAACCTAAAGTGTTAATAATTGACGAGCCTATCGTTGGCTTGGACCCGGTTAGTGCGCAAATTTTCGGAAAGAAATTAAAAGAGGTTGCTTCAAAAGGTAACGCAGTCTTCTTGTCGACCCACTCCTTGGATTTTGCCGGAAAATATGCCGACAAAATTGGCATTTTGGATCTCGGTAAACTTGTTTATGAAACCTCTTCAATTGGGGATTTGGAAAGTTTGTATCTAAAACACACTCATCCTGAAACATGATAAGTCTACTGAAGACATTATTTTATTTCGATTGGCTATCCTTAAAGAATTGGTTCTCCAAAGAAACCGTTAGTAAGCTTCTTATTGTTCTGATATTTCTATTTATTGTCGGTGGAGTAGCATCTCTTCTTTGGGTTTTTTCGTCTACTTTTTTCACTTATCTATCTACCCTTGAACCATATGGACAGTACACTTCTCTTTACATAATTAAAGCTACTACTCTTACCATTCTTTGGATTGGCATCGTTAGTGTCCTTATATCTACCGTCACTTTTTTATTGACGGCGGACCGAAGGATTGATTATGTGATTACTTTACCAACAGATTTCCGGGTGGTTCTTCTCTGGAATGGATTAAAGTCATTAATCATAAATATTCTATTATTTTGTATTTTTGTCTTACCCATGGCTCTGGCATATCTAAGGAAAATTGGTTTTGTAGAAACGATTCCCGGTATTGGAAGGGTGTTACTTCTATTGCTATTTCTTTCCATAATCTCGAACTCTATTGGGTCTTCTCTGGGCTTCATCATAGCTAATAGGTTTAAGAAAAAAGATGGATTCGTCTTTACTCTTATAACAATTCTGTTGATCGTTACTCTCACCGTTTTATTATTTAAAGCCATATTTCCTGTCCAATTGGCCGTACTGAGCGGAGCACCAATTACCGATTTTGTAAGCTTATACAACTCTCTTCCTCTCAATCAGTACTGCTATCTCAACACTTTATTATCACAGATCTTAACTACCGGCTGGGGAATCCACATATTTTACCTCTCTGTTTTCTCACTTGTCTTACTTTTTATTGACATAGTTATTCAAAAAGCACTTTTTATCGAAACCTGGCAACAGACTCGGATTAACCTAAAACATCACCTTTACGTCTTCAAACTCACCCCTTCCAGCAGAAAAACCTTGGATTTATCTCAAAAGGACTATATCTCTATTTTACGTAGCCCTAAGGATCTGGGTTATCAAATATTTCTTTTGGTACTTCTTATAGCCTTCATAGGATTATTTTCCCGGGGGATCGAAGTGAACCGTATACCCGGAACGTTCACTCCTTCCTTGATCGTATTTTCCTGGATTTGGTTATCCTTTTATGCCATAACCTACCTAATGAGAATGTGTTACCCGTTGATGTCCAAAGAAGGAAAAACCAGATGGTGGCTCTTTACTCTTCCTATCAAAACCTCTTCTATCCTAAATTCAAAGATAACCACCGGTCTAATTCTTTCTTTACCCCTGTATTTGATCGCTATTGCCGAGTGGTGGTTTGTTCCTTTTGTTAGATCACCCCTGTTTCTGTCTGTCATATCAATTTTCTCTTTGCTAAGCTTTGTAGTGATAATCACGAACCTTGGCATCATCAAACCTGAATACTCACTGGCCGATGATCCCGAAAAGGCCAGTACCGGATTGTCAGGAATTTTTGCTCTTACTCTTTCGCTTTTGGTTAGCGGTTTTTCCGGTTTACTGATCTTTCTAAATGCCACCAACCGGCTCTCACAACTCTCTTCTATAAATATCTTTTTAATAATTGCCGTTATTTTCATAACGTTCTTGTATTTCTGGGCATACAGATCTCTGAAAGGTCATTCTGTTGAAATGAAATAAAAAAGAAGCCTGATGCTGTAAGTACATAAGGCTTCTTTACTCTGTTTGCATCACCATCATATACCGCACATGGCAGAATTCTTCGACGTCTCATGTACAGTCAGATATTCTTACTTTCTGGTTTTCATGATGGGCCAACCATTTACCCGGAGCAGGACTGGATCCCCAAGCTGTATGGCCACTAAGGTGCGATGCTACTATGAAAGGCGGGGAGTTCGTAATCCTTTTAACTAATCCTTCCAACCTTTCTTAAGGGACTAACTACAAGCTACTAGTTTATTAGCATTTTGTCAAGCTGGTGTAGTAATATATATTACAGAGTGAGGTACGCGATATTTATTATCTTTCTGTTATTGTTATCAATTCCTGTTCTTGTTTTTAGAAATAAGTTTGTCCCACAAAAAAATATATCTACTCAAGTAACTAAATCAAACATGAAAATAAGTAGCTCAGCTTTTTCTTCCGGCCAATTAATTCCTACTATTTACACCTGTGACGGCCATAGTATTAATCCTCCCTTAACTGTAGAGAGTATTCCCTTAGGTACCATATCATTAACGATAACTTTCGATGACCCGGATGCCACCTTAGGCACTTTTCACCATTGGCTGGTATGGAACATCCCTGCAAACATGCAGAATATTCCGGAAAATTGGAATCCCACGAACGCAGTCCAAGGGGAAAGTAGTTCGGGCCAAAAAAAATATGTCGGACCTTGTCCTCCCAAGGGACAACACCGTTATATTTTTACGGTCTATGCGTTAAATACTACTTTAAACTTACCCTCCTCAGCTAAAAGAAGTGATATCGATAAAGCCATGGAAGGCCATGTATTGGATACTGGACAGCTAATGGGAGTGTATAGCCGTTAGTTGATAGTATTTATCAGAATAGTACTGTCAAAATATTTTCATGAGTTTAGAGATAAACAGATCGAAAGAGGTTAATTTTTCCGGCAGAGGAACAATATATTCTTTTGCCATTATGAGAGATGCTCCATCCGGATTCGAAAAATATTTACCCTACGCGGTCGCCTTAATTAGACTGGAAGAAGGTAATATGATCACGGCCCAACTTACCGATGTTGATTTGGATCAAATATATATCGGCATGCCTGTTGAAATGGTTACCCGAAGACTTTCGGAAGATGGTGACAACGGGATCATCGTATACGGGTATAAATTTCGGCCGCCGCTAATGCCGCAGTAAATCAACCGACATAATCCGAAAAGGATCTAGCCAATCAATTCTTCTTCTGCTTTCCGAAAGATTGTTTATTTGCGGAAATCCTCCGGTTCCTTTAGAAATCTGAAAAACATTCAAATTATAGATATCGTCAACTGACTCTACTTCGGAAAACCGGTATTTGTCCTTTAAATAAGAAAGAATCAAACCATTTTTATATGACAATGACAGAGGGTGGAGGAAGGGGCCGCTAAATAGACCGTAGGGTTCACTTAGTGCTTGTCCGGTAATATATACCGGTTTATTAATTTTCAAATACTCGTCGATTAAGTCGGGTAATTTATCGGCTATCCAGCCTGGTTCATCCACAAACACCATTCTTCCAAAATATTCACCGTCGGTTTGCGGCCTGGCGAAATGGCTATCAATGAAAAGACCGCCTCCTTGAAGACGATTGGCCGCCTTTGCTATTTCCAGATATGGTGTTGGTTTTTTCATAAGTGA
>DASVZW010000047.1:0-2212 GCA_036391475.1 Patescibacteria group bacterium
CCGACATTGTAATTTTGGAAAGAAAGGAAGTTATAGCCACGATTGTCATTATTGATCTTGGCACCAAGAAGATTGCCGGTAGCAAAATTAGCGTTGGTAATTTCAATAGCACCACCGACGGCGGTGGAACCGGCGCCCTGGGTAAGAAGTTTGATAATACCGTTAGCATCAGGATTAATAGTAATGTTGCCGCCGGATCCAGTGCTGGTTTTAATAAGGACAGCCTGGCCTTCAATTCCAAATGTACCGGAAACAGATTTTATAGTAGGACTGGTTTCGCCAAGGTTAAGGTTACCGGAATCATCAATAACCATCACTGTGCCCTTAGTTCCGCTAGCAGAAGGAGGAAGACCCTGCAAAGTTTCTGAATTAAGAGCGTAGGCAACAGTAGCGATTTGCTGGCGGGGAGACATGACTTCACCGCCGGCGGTGATTTCCAACCACACCTGGCTGTTTTCAGTAAAAACAGAAGCGGGGATTTCGGAACCATGGGTTTTACCGATAATGACATTGAAAATGCCGTCAGTATCAGGGGTAACAACAGTCGAACCAATACCAGTGCCATAATCAATAAAAGAATCATAAAGCGTCGTACCAGTGCCGACATTCTGGGTGTTATAAAGTTTGAATTCAATTTGGGTGGTGGAACTAATGGGATTTCCGGAAGAATCGGTGATACGGCCCTGGAAGGAAAGAATGCGGCCGGGGCGTATCGGAGAGCCAGCAGTGGAATAAGCAAGCTCACGTTTGGCCTTAAGTATGGCCTGATTGTAGATGCCCCAACCTAAACCAGTTAAAGCGATGATCAGGGAAGCAACGATAATATACTTTGAAAATCCAGAATTGAGCTTAAAACGGGCAAATGGTGAAGGCAGGATTTTTGGTTGAGATTTAATGGCAGGATCGGCAGCAGTAGAAGAAATAGTGACTGGAGCGGAAAAATGGGCTGCGGAAGTTTCCTGGGGTAAATAATGTTTTTTAACCAAAAAGCGTTTAAAAACAGAAAGGGAAGAAAGTTTGCGTCTGATCGAGGCATCAGAAAGTCCCTGCGACCGGAGGTAAGCCGCATAAGCTTGGAGCTGAGATTGGTCAAAGAGATTAACTGCGGCCAGAATTGTTTAAATTAATAAAATCGAGGTATTGATGAATATCATTGATATAGTTTTTTATAGTGTTTTGGGTTTTATGGTGACGGTTGAGATAGTCGGAGAAGTCCTGGAGGAGAAGATCAACGGCGGGAATTCCAGGCTGTCCAGTTGGTTGGCGACGGAGAGACTTAATTGGATTAATAGAAATAATCTGCTGGTTAAGAGCAAAAAGACAAAAGAGGTTTAGGGAAGCAAGGTAACGTTTGGTGTTATTTAAATCGGAGAGGGTGTTGATGTAGGCCGTGAGGGTAGCAGTGTCGAAGGGGTCGCTATGCTGCGGAATGACAGAAAAGTATTTATTAATATCGGCGAGGTAGTTGCGGATGGTATTAGAACTATAACTGCGGGAGACAAGCCACTGACGGAATGAGGGCATTAGGTTCTCTTGAGTGGGAAGTAAAGGGCGGGCAGTCATAGATGGTTATTTCCAGAGCCAAACGAATGCAAAGGCAATGATTAAAAATGGCAGAAGCCTTTCAGCGATGTCGGATAAGCGGGTCTTGGGAGCTGCAGGCAGAGAAGCAGAAGGAAAAGTTGAAGCCTGGCTTTTGAACTTAGAATTATATTTTTTATACATGTTTATCGAAAAATAATTGTTTATTAATATATTTATCTACTATTAGAAAAAGGCAGTCAATAGGTAACTTAGACCTAAAACTGACATATTTTGATAGTATGTTTTGGCATATTTATCTCCGCAGCGGAGATAAATTAGGTTTTCATTTGGAATTCCACACGTAGTTCACCTACTTACAATCTATATCATTTATGATTATTTAATATCTTTTAACGATTGCGGAGAAAAAAGGTAATGCGGTAATCCGCGGTTTATCAAGTATGATATTAAATGATATATAAATGTGAGTTAATATTGATTAATTTAGGGTTATCTTAAACAGTGCTAAACAGACGGAAAGTTTATGACAGCCTTGATTTGTAGATATTGCCTATATATAGAGAAGAGTGGGTGAAGAGTTGGAGTTTATCTAGTTTGATTAATATCGATTTATTTAGATATAAAATGAATCACAAATAGGCAAAGCTAAGAGATTTTTTTTGGCTGC
>DASVZW010000048.1:0-1570 GCA_036391475.1 Patescibacteria group bacterium
GAAGGTTCGGTTGGAGGGGGAGTAATCGTTAAATGATTTTGTACAAAGTAAGTGTTGTTGATCATTCGTCTTTCGATTCTGACCTGTTGGGCAAATGCAAACCGATCAAGTTCGCTGGTAATAACCTTATATATAAAAAAACTAAAAAACAGACTAATTACCGAGATGATCAGTAAATACCATAAGGTTAATTTGATTCTGGCTTTGTTAAACATGTTTGTTAATCCCCTATTTTGTAACCAAAGCCTCTGACTGTGTTTATTAGAGGTTTGGATTTGGTAAATGGCAAATCAATTTTTTGTCGGAGATTCCTTATAAAGACCTCGACGGTGTTAGGAAGAATATCCGAATCGTAGTCCCAAACACTTTCGATAATTTGATTTTTACTGAATATTTGGTGTGGATGTGACATCAGGAATTCCAGGATCGAAAATTCTTTATTGGATAAGTTTATGTTCTTACCATCACGCTTTACCGTAAATTTAGCGGAATCCAGTTCCAGACCATCAACCGTGAGTAAATTCCCGGTAATAGCAGAAGGACGGCGGACAAGAGCTCTGATTCTGGCCAATAGTTCCTCAAATGAAAAAGGTTTAGTCATGTAATCGTCGGCCCCGGTGTCTAAGCCAAGGATCTTATCCTCTATTTGACTTTTGGCTGTAAGCATTAGGATAGGAGTATGGTTATTATTTTGACGAAGTTTCCGGCACACTTCGACTCCATCCATTCCCGGAAGCATCAAGTCGAGAATAATAATTTGATAGTTTTCTGAGGAGGCTAGATCGTAGCCGTCTGTGCCTGTGTAAGCTATATCTACAGAGTAATGTTCAAGCTCAAGGCCTTTTTTTACCGAGTTGGCTATACGGTGCTCGTCCTCAACTATTAATATCTTCACAATATGTATTATATTTAGATTTCTTAATTTTTGCTGAAAGGGGAATAAGGTAAGATAAATTACATGACTAAGATTGCAATATTGCTTCTGATTATATTGATCGGAACCGGTCTGATGGTATATAAGACAAAGTCTGCGGCCGTAATTTTGGCTCCGGATGTAAAATCTGTAAGCATCTCCCCTACTAATCTATCAGCTCCCGAGTCATTAAGTATCTCGGAGATGAGAAAAAAGAATTATCCGGGAAGTGAGATTTCCATAGTAAATAAATTGTCTTCCAATGCTAGTTATGACAGATATGTCACTTCATATTATTCAGATGGTTTGAAAATATTTTCTTTGTTAACAATACCGAAGGGAAAGGCGCCATCCGGAGGGTGGCCGGTAATTCTTTTTAACCACGGCTACATAGCTCCGGAAGTTTACCGGACCGGACAAAGATATGTGTCATACGTTGATTACTTTGCCAGAAATGGATATGTAGTTTTTATGCCAGACTATCGGGGAAACGGCTTGTCGGAAGGTAACCCTGAAGGAGCTTATTACTCCCCCGCCTACGCTAGCGACGATTTAAATGCCTTGGCTTCCATAAAAAAATACAAGGATGTCAATCCCAACAAAATAGGAATTTGGGGTCATTCAATGGGTGGAAATATCACTTTGAGAGATTTGGTC
>DASVZW010000049.1:0-8792 GCA_036391475.1 Patescibacteria group bacterium
CTTCCCAGTGCCAGAATTAGTGAACCTACTTTACACATCACCTTAGGCCCCAACACCTCTCCCTTCTGTGGACGTGAAGGTGAATTCACTACCGCCCGTCAAGTCGAGGAAAGACTTCGTCGCGAATTACAAACCAATCTCTCCATGAAAATGGAAAAGTTGGATAGTGGAAAATACAAAGTTTCCGGTAAAGGTGAGCTTCACTTATCCGTTCTCTTGGAAACCTTAAGACGTGAAGGTTTTGAAATGGAAGTCGGTAAACCAGAAGTCATTTACAAAACCGTTGATGGCAAGAAATGTGAACCTGTTGAGGAAGTCACTATTATTGCTCCTCAAGAATATTTAGGCACTATAACCCAAGAAATGGGAAAAAGATTGGGTCATTTGGTCAAAATGGATCCGATCAACGAAAAAGAGATGGAATTCACTTATAGAATGCCTACCAGAACTATTCTTGGTCTTCGCTCTTTATTAATGACTGCCACCAAAGGTACTGTTGTCTTCAACAGTGTGTTTTTGGATTACGAACCGGTTGGAGCCCCACTTCCCAAGATGAGAAGGGGAGCCTTGATCGCTTCCGATACCGGCGAAGCCTTAACCTATGGTCTCCAGGCCGCTCAAGAGCGTGGAATTACTTTCGTTGACCCGGGTGAACCAATTTATGAAGGTCAAATCGTCGGTATGAACGCCAAAGAAGAAGACATCGTCATTAACGCCGCCAAAGGTAAGAAACTTACCAATATGCGTGCCTCTGCCACCGACAACTCAGCTGCCATCGTTCCATCCGTAAAATATTCTCTAGAACAATGTTTAGACTTCCTTGAGTCCGATGAATTATTGGAGATCACTCCAAAAAGTCTTAGATTAAGAAAGAAATATCTTACCGATATCGAAAGACGCCGTCACAGAGAAGAGCTTAAAAACGTTTATTAAAAAGAATACCTCCCCCTGGGAGGTATTTTTTTATATGGAAGTCCAACCTCCGTCGACAAAAATGGTTTGACCGGTAACGTATGTCGATGCGTCCGAAGATAAATAGATCAAAGCCCCGTTAAGCTCTCCCGGTTTACCGATCCGTTTCATTGGACAACTTACCTCAACATATTTTAGAAATTCCGGTGTGTTTATTGCCCCCGCGGTCATTTCCGATTCGAAAAATCCCGGCCCAATGGCATTTACTGTGATGTTGTATTTTGCCCATTCATCAGCCAAAGCTTTGGTTAAGCCTATCACACCATGCTTAGCAGCATGATAGTTAGCTACCGGGAACATGCTGTTACCCACTGCCCCGAATATTGAACTTATATTTACGATTTTTCCATAATTCTGCTTGATCATTTGACCTCCTACATGCTTAGCCACCAAGAAAACTCCTTTGAGATTTGTATCCAAAACCTTATCCCAATCGGCTTCCGTCATCTGTTCGGCCGGAGCTATAGCCGATGTCCCGGCGTTATTTATCAAAATATCTATTCTTCCGTAAGCTTGAAGTGTTTGGTGAATTGCCATATCAATATCTCGCTCCGAGGTAACATCACATTGAACCGCCACACATCTTCTTCCCATTCCAATAATTTCGTTCTTAACCGCTTCTAGCCGGTCCACTCTTCTGGCCAAAATTGCCAGATCGGCTCCTTGTTCTGCCAATGCTTTTGCGTATTGGACTCCCAAGCCGCTGGACGCTCCTGTCACCACTGCGATTTTCCCCGTTAGATCAAACATATTAATCATAGATATTGAAAAAACAATTAACAACAACTCTCACTATAACAAAAATCGAACACAAATTCCTTTACCCCAAATCAATCTATATTTATCAGTTTTCTAGAGGAGAACTTATATAACAAAGCCGGCCTATGTGCGCCTTTCATTTGTTTATGAGTAGTAGGGGACAGTAGGCCTGTAGATAGTATCTTTTTTCGGAAATTCCTTTTATCAATATTTTTTCCTAAGATAATTTCATAGACCTTTTGTAAATTAGTCAAACTAAACTCTTCGGGAACCAGACCAAAAGCAATATTGCTATATCCAAGTTTGCTCCTCAATCTGTCAATTCCATACTCAACGATTTCTTTGTGGTCAAAAGCCAATTCCGGTAGTTCCTTTACACTGAAAAAACCTACCTCTGATGCATCCGTACTGGCTTTCAAATTCCACTCTTCACTTGCCGCCAATGCATAATAAGCTACCGTAATGACTCTGGTTCTGGGATCTCTTTTTGGTTCACCAAAAGTGTAGAGCTGCTCTAAAAAGACATTCTTTACTCCGCTCTCTTCCCGAAGTTCCCGCTTTGCCGCTTGGTCCAATGATTCATCCATTTGGACGAAGCCACCGGGGAGAGCCCACATTCCCTCAAAAGGCCATTCCTTGCGCTTTATTAGTAGAATCTTGAGCTCTTCATCTTCTATCGTGAATAAAAGTAGATCTACAGTAACCGAAGGTCTGTCAAATTTAGTTACATCATATTTGCTCACATCAGTGTTCATCAAACACTAAGTATAGCACTCTTACATAACCTTCCCATCGGCCCCTACGATTACTCCATAATCGTCAGTGAGATACATATCTTTTGTTGAAGTATCGTCGTTTGGATTAAGTTCCACAAAATATAGAATTTCCCCTTTTTTCACTGTATATGAAACTTTTTTGTCTACTTGTTCCAAAGGAATAAACTCCACCAAAGTCATGCCATTCTTTTGAAGAGTACTTTTTATCGTCCAACCCATTGTCGCCTTTGTTGCCGCAGCATCCATCTTTCCTGGCCATACTTCATAGGCATACGACTTAATTGCTGAATTAGCGAACATCTCTCCTTTTACCGGAGGTTGGGGAAATTGAGTTGGTGTCGGAGTTGGCTGGGTTGTCGGAGTCACCTCACCCATCATTGTAATTTGTGTTCCGGGTGTACTCTTCGAAAACCAAAGAACTGCTCCCAAAATCACTATCAGAACTATCACTAATATTCCTACGTTTTTGTTCATACTATTATTTATTAATATTAACTAATTATTACCCCTGTTATGTAATAATTGCAACAATTAGTAGCGCAAGTTATCTAAATATTTTCATGAGTGATAAACTATCCGCATGTCAGCCATAGAAAGGCACAAATGTCTTCAGGTAAACATATCTACCAAAAATCCTTTTGAACTTAATCTACCAAAAGACGGTGGGGTCCTTAAACTGTCGGTAATTGAACCCGATAAATATGGAGAGGGTACTACCAAAGAATCGCAGGAATTAGTTAGGACCGTTATGCTGGCCCATCTCATCGCTCCCTACATGCCTGAAATTATCGAAACGAATTTTGGTGTCACCTCGACACAATTTTTGAATGAGCTCTACCGTCATTACGGTTTTAATCCACCAAAGATCAAAAGGTCTTCCGAACAAATTCAACCGCAACTGTTAACCGGTGACCTTCACCATCAAGATATTGTCGACTTTGCCAGTGCCCATTCTGGCGGATTAGATTCGGCCTACCGTCTGGCTAAACTTATGGAGGAAAAGAGGGGAGTGGTCGGGGTGCATATTAGAAACCTAAACGCTAAGGGAAATTATTCCGAAGCAATCGCCAGCGAAAAACAATGCTCGGAATGGGAAATTCCTTATAAGCAAATCAGGTTGTTGAACAATTCCGGAAATTTTGGTTTTGACACTATGAGGACCAGAGATTTCTTATTGGCCGTCCTTACTGCCTTAGCCGTCAAACCAAATCAAGTCAAAAAGATCTTTATAGAAGGTGATATGGGAACCGATCCCCAAAAAAGTCACTTCAGTGAGTATGTTGGAGGATGGGAAATATTTAATAAACTACTTAAGGATGTTGGTCTGGATATGACCGTAGAAGGTATGGATGCCGGTGATATTGAAACAGTTGGAGAAGTCATTGAGTTGGAGAGAAAACTGAATATTCAAATAATCCCTTTGATCCAAAACTGTTTTTCTTCCCCCTTCCAAATACCAAACAACCGCAGAAAATGGGAAAGGGAAACGCCAACGATCGCCAAGTCCAGTTCGGAACATTGGTGCGGAAGCTGTTTAAAATGCAGGCGGATGACCTTAGGCCGGATCTTTTACCAAGACCCAAGGCTATCGGAAATATCCGAAGACGAAATAGACTTTTTCAAAAAAGATACCTATATCTGGATGAAAAAATATCCGCATAGTGCTGATCTTATAACTCCCAGTTTTTTAAATCACTTGGAAAATCTTTAGTCCTTTTTGGAGATTTTTTCAGTTTTCTTACTTTTCTTTACCTTAGCTATCTTTTTTCCCGAGTTGATTTCAATTTCCTCCAAAATAGCTTCAGTTTTTGACTTTGGTGCTTTGGGGGATAGCATCTCGATTATTCTGTCCAGCTTCTCATTGACCTCTCTTAAGTCGACAGTTTTCTCGGAATGATCAAACTTTCTGTCGGTTTTTTTACCGGCAAAACAGTTGCTACAGAGTACCGGATTACCATTTCTTGGCTCAAAAGGTACTTTGCAATTGTCTCCGCATTCATCACAAACCGCACTAAACAATTGTTTTTCGTATCTTTGGTCTCCTCGATCGGAATAACTTCGGCTGTCGTTTCTGGATGTTCGTCCTCCACCGTTAGTCTCAAAACACTTGCTACAAAATACTTCTTTTTGACCATTTGGTCTAAAAGGTACCTTGCAAGCAGAGCCACATTGGGCACAAGTCGCGTCAAAAAGTGGTCTGTCGGTACCACGGTCGAAGCCACGGTTTGAGTCCCGTCTTCCATAATTAGTTCCACCTACGAATCTGTCACCTCCACGATTGAAATATGTCATAACCTATATTATACATTGAAAGTGGTTAAAATAGGAGAACAAAATAGGCACGAAAACACCGAATCATCGGTATTTTTGTCACCACTGGCTTTTTGTGACCCGGGTGGGACTCGGACGTCGGCCTAATTCTGAGCATCGTAATTAAGGTAATCCGAATTACGAGCCTGAATTGAGAGGAAGCGCAGTCTGGATATTTCAATAATAAAATTATTGAAAAGAAGACGAGCAACCTCTTACTGCCCTCAAATTGTTGGAAATACTATTGGAAAAGTTATCGGGTTGGAAATTATGTGACCCGGGACGGACTCGGACCGTCGACCTACTGCTTAGAAGGCAGTCGCTCTATCCAGCTGAGCTACCGGGTCATATTTTAATATCGGGAATCGTCTCAAATAATTGCCTACTGGCAATTTTTTCGAACCTGGCTCGGAACCAGTCGTTCCTGCGCCCGTCCGATTCCCTAACAGAATTATTTTCCATTTTTACCACCAGGGCAAAATTGGAAAATAGTGCCGGGGGCGGGAATCGGACCCGCACTCCTTTAAAGGGAACGGGATTTTAAGTCCCGCGTGGCTACCATTTCACCACCCCGGCAAGTTTGCTGCCTTCTATTATCTCACGAAACCTGCGTATCTCAACCAATTTTTATAAAAAAATCCCCGGCTCTTAGACCGGGGAAATACCTTATATGTGAGTTAGACGTACAAAGAGAAATTCGACCAGGAAGTACACTGCCACCAAAACAATAGTGGCCAACCATGCATTCATCGAAAAACCGGCCACCAAAGCGAAAACAAGACATCCGGCGAACCAGAATATCAGCCGGGAACTGCTATCTTTTTGGACGTTGTTTTGTCCCAGCGCCGTGTAAATTCGGTGGCTCAACCAGATCCCAAACAAATATACTGCCATGGCTATTCCAATGCCTGTCAGCATATCCAAGACAGGGGACTGAAGTTTGTAACTAACCAACAATACGTTGCAAACAACAGCAAAAACATAAAAAATTACCATGGTCACTGTTGGCCTTGTAGGCTCGTTTTCCATGCTACGCTCCTCACAGCGGATTTAAAGTACAGCCTGTAGTATATCACTACGAGAATTAATTTATCAAATTATTGACTAATCTGTAATATTTCGTGCTAAACTGGAAAAGAACCATGAGAAAAATAAGTCCAATTTCCATAATTATTCTTTCAGTTTTAGTTATCTTAGCCATTTATTGGTATGGATCCAAAAAATCCGGCCGGGCCACCCCACCCCTACCAATCACCACCATGACCCAACAAGACACCAAGCAAGTAACCGAAAAACCATCGGCCGACGGAACAGTAAAACTTACCGAAACAGTCCAAAAAACACCAGATGGTAACAACAGCTACACCTTTGTGGTTACGACTATCAAAGATAATGTTACTAAGACTATTTTCGATACCACCGAAATTCCAACTACCTCCTACTTAATTCCCGATAACAGCTGGTCAAATGACAACAAACAATTCTTCATCGAAAAAGTAACACCAAATTCAGTCCAATATCTGGTCTACAAAGCAGACGGTTCAGAATATTCAAATAACGGAAAATTTTTAGACGTTGGCAGTTTCTGGTCCAAGAGCAAAACAAATTTATCAATAAAGACAGTCACCGGTTGGGCTAGTGGAGATCTGTTGATCGTTTACACTACAAAACCGGACGGTACGGATGGCCCTCACTATTGGTTTGTCATCAGTACCAAAAGCTTCATGCTTCTTAGTAGTTAATGTTATCGGGATCCGTAGGGGATTGATGTGTCTTCTTAAAGCTGTTAATCTTAAATTACTACCATTTTAGGCATTTTTGTGGCAACTAAACATCGAGTGAAAAAGAGGTACATTTTAGGCACCATATTTATTGTTGTCATTACTGTCTTATCAATTCTCTTAGCGTTTAGCAAAATATCCGCTGCCGCTTCTGCCAATATTTACGAAAACACTCCGGTTACCAATGGTTATGTTTATGCCATCGCCACCGACCCAACTTACGTATATATCGGTGGTCAATTTACTCGGATATCTACATATACCGGGTCATCTGTCTTACTCAATACCACTTCAGGTTCAAGAAATACATCCATTCCAAAAACTAACGGAATAGTGAACACCATCGTACCCGATGGGAGCGGAGGTTGGTACATTGGTGGAAGCTTTACCAAAGTTGGAACTCAATCGATCAATTACGCTGCTCACATAAATTCCTCGGGAATTCTCGACACAACATGGAATCCAAATCCAAGTAGTATTGTCGACGCTATAGCAATATCGGGTTCAAATATCTATATTGGAGGGTTATTCTCAACCATCGGTGGCCAAACACGTAACGCCTTGGCAAAAGTAAATAATACCGACGGCACTGCTGACGCAACTTGGAACCCAAATCCAAATAGTGTAGTTGAATCAATATCGATTTCCGGCTCTGATATATACGTCAGTGGACAATTTGCCACGATTGGAGGTTTAACAAGAAATAATGTTGCCAAACTAAACGACACTAACGGTAATGCCGATGTTACCTGGAATCCAAATGCAAACGCACAGGTCGATGCAGTTGTCGCTTCAGGAACAGACGTTTACGTCATCGGAGCGTTCACCTCTGTTGGAGGTCAAACAAGGAACTACGTTGCCAAACTAAATAACACTACCGGTGCTGCGGATAGTCTCTGGAACCCAAACCCAAACGGAACTGTTCTAGGAATATCAGTAGTCGGGTCAACTGTGTATTTAAGTGGTCAATTTACCAACATAGGAGGTCTTGCGAAAAATAGACTGGCAAAGATCAACAATGCGAATGGCCTCGCGGACGGAACATGGGATCCTAACTCGGACGGCAAAGTCAATAATGTCTTAGCAGTGGGTACAGACATATATGTTGTCGGTGAATTTACCAATGTTGGAGGTCAAGCCAGAAAAAATGGCGCCAAATTAAATGATACCAATGGAGCTGCCGACTTAACCTGGAACCCGACTTTTGACGACTACGCAGTATCAATAGGATCTTACGGAACAGATGTTTATGTTGGAGGAGCTTTTGTTTCTATTGGTCCGGTAGTTCGGAATAACATTGCCAGGTTCTTAAAATCCGATATGACTCTAGACGCATCCTGGGACCCTTCGTCCGATAATAATGTACTTACCTTGGCAGTTTCCGGATCGGATATCTACGCCGGCGGTGAATTTACTACAATTGGTGGAAAATCAAGAAACGCTGTCGCCAAATTAAACAACACGACCGGTGCCGCTGACAACACTTGGGATCCGAGAACAGTATTGGGGGCTTTGGTAAACTCCGTCGCTATTTCTGGATCGGACATTTATGTTGGCGGTCAATTTACTTCGATTGGCGGTTTTTCCAGGTCAAATATAGCCAAATTAAATAATACCAATGCAGACGCCGACCCAATCTGGAACCCAAATTCAAACAATGCCGTCTACACCATCAATATTTCCGGTACTGATATTTTTGTTGGAGGTCTGTTTAACATTATTGGTGGAGCCGCCAGAAGTTATTTGGCCAAGCTGAATAATACCAACGGCAATGCCGATGGCACATGGAGCCCAAATCCCAATGGTTATGTTACTTCCATGGCCATCTCAGGATCGGATCTTTATATAGGAGGGACTTTCACTAGTGTCCTTAGTACTGGCAGAAATTATCTTGCCAAACTCAACACATCTACCAATACTCTTGACTCTTCTTGGAACCCTCTGGCTTCGTCTACAATCAGTTCAGTTTCCATTTCCGGAACAGATATTTACGTTGGTGGTAATTTTACATCCGTAGGTGGTCAAACCAGAAACCGCATAGCTAAACTAGATACCATCACCGGATCGGCTGACTTGTCATGGAACCCCAATGCCAACTCTACTGTTAATGAAATTTATGCATCGAATTCTGATGTTTATGTAGGTGGAAATTTCTCTACCATATCAAGTCAAAACCGCATGGGTTTTGCTTACT
>DASVZW010000050.1:0-1891 GCA_036391475.1 Patescibacteria group bacterium
TAAACACCTGGTTCTTAAAGCTCCTCATCCTTCACCACTATCCGCTTTTAATGGTTTCTTCGGTAGTAAACCTTTCAGCAAAACCAATGAATATTTAATTACTCACGGTGAGACTCCGATCGACTGGTAAAGATGATCACATATTCTCACTCCAGTCATCGGCTGAAGCATTTTTTGTATTTTTTGTCGGTAAAGATCATAGCCATGCCAAACTTGATTCACCCTGGCTGGTCGACCCTCTGTAAAAAATATTTTTCCCCGATATACTTTTTAAATATGACAAAAAACTCTCCCGAGTTAATTAGACAACCTTTGATGGTTGCCAAGTTCATTAAAAGTGAGGTTGGGCTAGGAATGGCCAAGGAAATGTTCCTCTCCAAAGAAGTCAAACATCGCGACTTCTGTGAGGATATGCGCCTCTTATTTGAGGAGCAGCCGATCGAAGTTGAAGGTTTGGAAAATATTCCCAAAGACGGTGGCGGCCTGATCATTGTTAATCATCCTGACATCAGCATTATTGCTCCGGCCATATTTACTTTGCCGGTGGCGATAAAGGATACGATCAGCCGGGATGATATGTCCATATTAGTCGGCATTCGCATTAAAGTCTTAGGAGATCACGATCTTCCCGGTGCACCCACCGTCATCAATAAGTTCTTCGATTTCTATCCCGATCACTTACTCCAAGTCCCCGGCAATAAAAGAAACTATAACTATAGTGCCGGTAGAAAAGTCATCAAGAACGAGACCGTCGCCCGCCTGGCCAAAGGCCAACTGGTTGCTCTTTCCCCTGAAGCCTTGATTAGTTTCGACGGATCAATTTTGCCTACCAATATATATCGTTTAGGGGCCGGTGAGTTGGGTATGACCGCCAGTATTTTGGAAGTTCCGATCATTCCCACCGGAATTTGGTTGGAGGATAACAAGATCAAAGTTAAAGTCGGCGAAGGATTTAACTTACCCACAAACGAAGATCCTCAGCAGGCCGTCATTCACATGATGGGTGAAGTCGCCAAACTTATTCCCCAAAAGCTTCGTGGTCCCTATAAAGATAAATGATTCGTATAATAGCTAATTGATGATTCAAACCGGAAGATCAAAATATAGAAATTTAAACAATATCTTTATCTCGGCTTCGGCCATCAGACATAACTACCGGTTTTTATCTTCACGAAAACCTAAAGCGGCAATCTGCCCTGTCCTAAAAAGCAATGCTTATGGTCATGGTTTAACTCTAACTGCCGATCTTTTTGACTCACTTGGTGCCCCCTTTATTTTTGTGGATAGTCTTTACGAAGCTTACGAACTCTACAAACAAAAAATCAAGACCCGGATTTTGATCATGGGCTATACCCACCCGGACAACCTAAAAGTTAAGAAACTTCCTTTCGCTTACAGTCTATTCGACTTAAAGACAGCCAAAGTTTTAAATAGATACCAACCGGGTTGCTCGGTCCATATCTTTGTGGATACCGGTATGCACCGGGAAGGGGTCCCTTTATCTGAACTGCCTGACTTTATTGATAAGCTTAAAAAACTAAAGAACTTGAACATCGAAGGATTGATGTCCCACCTGGCAACCGCCGATGACCTCTCCGAAAATCAATTATTTGACTCTCAAATCGAAAATTACAAAAAAGCTTTGGAAATATTGCATTCAAAAAATATTTTTCCGAAGTGGCGTCACCTGGGTGCTTCTTCGGGTAGGTTCCGTCTTAATGACCCGACATTTAATTTGTTTCGTACCGGAAAATCTCTCTATGGCATTTCACCTTTAAGTGATGAAATTGTCAAGAATCTCCGTCCGGCACTCAAGTTCACTTCTACTATAGTGCTAACGAAAGAAATTTTGAAAGGAGCAACCGTCGGCTACGGGGCTACTTTTAAAGCG
>DASVZW010000051.1:0-2452 GCA_036391475.1 Patescibacteria group bacterium
AAACAGTAGCGTTGTCGGCCGGCCACCAAATGGAAATATCGGTTGATGCCGGTTGAGGAGTAACGGTAACAGGAGGCACAGATGTCGGAGAGGGCTCCGCAACCGACGTGGGAGTCGGGGTCAGAGTTGGGGTTGTTTGGGGAGCAGAAGTTGGTGTCGGAGTGGAAAAGGGGACGTTAGTATTAATGTCGGCAACGTGATCGGCCCACCAAAAGTTGGTCTGCCAGTTATTGCTAAAAATACCGGTTTTTAAAACAAAATTACCGGCAGACGGCGGCGTCCAAGAAATATTAAATTGATTATTTTGGTTAGCAGCGAGATTCTGATGTTCAAAATACTGCTGAAACATTTGATTACCCGATGAGTTGTAAATTTCGATATCAATAATAGAATCAGAAAGTGAGGAATCCGGATTGATATTAATAGTTACCGGTAGAGAAACATTAACAGCGGGATTATTAAAAGAAGCCGAAATATTATATTTTGAAGGCAGCGGAGCCAAGGTTGGCGACGGTGAAGGCGACGGAGCGGCGGCAGAACCGGCATACCACTGGCTGATAAGAGTTTGGGCCGGCTTATTTTGGGGAGTAAAATTGGAATCATTGGAACCGCCGGCACCGGGGTTACTGGACCAATCCCAAAGCTGCAGACCGGTCATAAAAGGCTGGGCATCCCAATACTGAAAAAGAGCCTGATAATCAAGGGATTGCTGATTAAGATCAACACTCCCCTGCCGCCAGTAAGCAGCGGGTTCAATGTTGGCGCCGGAAACTGAACGATAACCGACTTCGGTAAAAACTACAGGCTTACTCCATTTAGCTGATAACGGGGCGATAATACTATTATTCCAATCATTCCAGGACGAAGTCAGCTGATCAAGGGTCGGATTGGCAGTATAAGTAGCGAGAGGAAAATAAGCAGCCAGACCAATTGTGTCCAGGGCATCCCAAAATTGGATTTCAATTTCTTCAGTAGGAGTGGTATGCTGAGCGCTATAAGTCAGAGAGCCGGAATATAGTTTGCGGACGGCGGCAATCAGACTTCGCCAATGATCAGTATTAGTAGAATTGACATTAGGACTGGTCATATCATAGAGTTCAGCGCCTATCGTATATTCTTCAACACCGTTGTTTTGGGCTAAAACAGCATAATGATTAAGGATATTGCCATAATTAGTAAACCAGGTATTGCGGTCAGAGGGATTAATATGAGCGCGCCATTCACCGGTATCAGATTCGGCATGAATTTTTAAATTAACTTTTAAGCCAAGGGTATGGGCGGATTTGATGGCATCAATCAGGGAAGCATCGGTCGGGGTATTCCAACCGGTATGGAAATCAACGGAATATAAATTACTTTGATACCAAGGAACAATTAAAGTCACATAACCGGCATGGATAGAAGCGAGATTGGCGAGTGATTGTTTAAACGAGAAAGAGGAGTAGTCGGTTGAAGACTGAGGCATAATAGTCGCACCTTTTTGCCAATTACTAACCGCAGCATATGCCGGATGCGGTTGAATAAATTTTGAGAACGTTAATATGATTATTGCGAATATACAAGCAATCATTAAAAATTTTCCTGCCATAGACAATTATTAAATCAGGAAATTTTAATAACCTTAGAAGGAGGTAATAGCAGAGTAAGAAAGGCAAAATAAACTACATATTAAGAAAATTGTTTCTGATACAATGATGTCTATCGGAGTTATGAAAAAAATCAGCCATCTGCCTATTCTCGGCCATGCCATTGAAACTGTAGATAATGAAATAGAATGTTTGGGATATCAAAAAGCAATGATGCAGGTGTTGTTAAAAACCGGAGCAAAGGTAAATATTACCAAGAAAGATAAGATTACTAAAATCCTAAAAGAAGAGGCAGTATTAGTGGTAGCCAACCATCCGGCGGAAGCGGACGTGCCGCTGCTACTGTCTGCCCTGGACCAGCGTGATGATACTTATTTAATAATGAATTCCGGTTTCGTCAGTTTCTGCCCAAGTTTTAATAAGCATATAATTCCCGTTCATATTGCCCATAATTTAATCCACAACAGCAAAGATAATCTGAAGTTCCGGTTATTAAAAAAGATACACCAAAGCATGACGCTGACCCCAGAGGAAGCCCACCGTAAGAATGTTGAAAGTATAAAATCGGCAGCAGAAAAAATTGATAATAAGGCATTAGTGGCAATTTTCCCTGGAGCCGGCGGAGAAGACGGCAAATGGAAAAGCGGGGTCGGCTACCTCATTTCCCAGGTAAAAAACAAAAATAACGTAAAGATCGTTATGGCCTATATTGAAGGGACTTCAAACAAAGATTATTTTAGGATAATTCCGGGAGCATCAAAATTACTACCAACCCTTAGGGTGAGATTTTCAGAACCGTTGGAAATGGATATTTTCAAAGACGATGAAGCGAAAACAGCAGCCCAGAAGCTGGAAACAGAATACCA
>DASVZW010000052.1:0-2903 GCA_036391475.1 Patescibacteria group bacterium
CTGTACCGATAATCCGGCTTCAGGAAATGGATGTTGCGCAGCTCTAAATGGATATTTCTCGAGTGGTAAGGCCCCAATGGATCCACTTACAACCAATACTCAGTACCAATACGCCGGGAATGCCTCCTCATATACTGTGACTGCGGTGATGGAAAAAGGAGCTTCAATCTCGGTTAGCAATCTTCAATAAAAATGAAAAAAATAAGTCCAGGTTTTACGTTCGTCGAACTGATGGTAGTAATTGCGATTGCCGCAATAATGTTCTCCATAGCGACGGTCTCTTTTACGGGAATAACCAAGAACTCAAGAGATGCCAGGAGAAAGTCGGATATGGAGTCCATCCGACAGGCGTTGGAACTTTGTCGGAGTTATACGGGAACGTATCCGGCTAATATAAATGGTCCCACTCTCACTTGTGGTGGACAGACCTATATGCAAAGCATTCCAGTCGATCCAAAAGATAACGCTACTCCATACACTTATGTCAGTACCGGAACTACCTATACTCTATCGACCACTAAGATGGAAAATATCACCGGTTGTCCCCCAAACTGTACATATTCGATAACCAATCCATGAAAAAGTTTCCTGCCCAAAAAAATGCCTTCACCATCATCGAGTTGATCATTGTAATAACTATAATGATCGTTCTTGCCGGTAGTGCGTTGGTCAGTGTAATCTCTTTTAATCAAAATCAAGGTACCACTGATGATGCTAAAACTGTACTTACCGAGATGAGAAGGGTCTATGCAAAAGCCACTGGGGTTTTTTATCCCAATGGCTGTACCAATTTAACAGGATATACAGTGACAATTGTGAAGGACTCTACCGATATGTCGGTTACCGCTAATTGTGCTGTTTCGCAAACGGAAAGCCGGGCCGGGGTGCTAAAGACTTCAAAGTTTAGAGACGATGTAAGTTTTACCTTCTCGGTTCCCGACGGAGCAGTGACGCCAATCAGTCCAAACGTTTACCCAATAAGTATTACGATCTACAGTACAAATAATTCCGCCGCTACAAAATCTTTGACAGTAAGCAGTTATGGTGTATTTCAGTTATTATGAGAAGCTTGAAATCCATGGATGAAAAAGGGCAAATATTGGCCGAAGTGGTGGTGGCTATCGGGATAATAATCATTGTGTTAATTGGAATGTCCCAATTAATGTCCAGAACCACCAAGACTATCCGAAGAAATACTTTTAAAGATGCCGCCGCCAGTTTGGTAAATGATCAGATCCGTTGGTACAAAGTTCAGCGAGATGCCGATACGGCTGCATTTTTTAAAAATGTCGTTCCGGCTCCGGTAGGTACCGGGCCAGGTTCCATGAGAGTTTATGTTCCTTGTGGTGGACCGAATGGCGGCTGGTTCATTCCTACGCCCTCCCCCACCCTGACAACAACGATAAGCTGCAGCGTCCAGTTCGATGATACGGGATTAAGCGGTAACGGAGTGACCGTAACGGTGAAGGCAGCATGGACAGAAACAACGGCCGATGACAGTAATTTGTCACTTTCATCAACAATAATGAAATTTTAATGAACAAAGCCTTTACTTTAGTAGAAATGATGATCGCTGTTACAGTGATGGCAGTGATCGTTATGGGTGGAACAATGGTATTTTTCAGGACCCTAAGTTCCAGTGGAGTGAATCAATCGGTTTTGAATGTTTCTGCATCGAGTGCCCAGACATTACTGGCTATCGAAAATAATATTAGATATAAAAAAGTACTAAGCTTGAATGCCAGTGACAGGGCGGCTTGTGTTGTTGCCGGGGCAAGTGGTAATTCGGTTCAGGGTGACACCTTAAAAGTTTATGACGATTATGGTACCACTACTTACAGTCTATCGGCCAATAATATTGCTTCCGATTCCGGTAGTGGCGTGATCACTATAAATTCTCCAAATCTAAACGTGAACTCGTTATTATTTGAGTGGATGTGTACCCCGGGAACTTATGACAAAATTAGAGTTACTATCAATACAAATGATGTAAACTTACCTGGTAGTCAAGGTCGTGTCTTTTCGAGAGAAATCAATATGTATAATAGTAACTAGATATGAGAAATAGAAGTGAAAATGGTCAGATAGCATTGATATTAGTGTTGATAATGACAGTGATTGCAACGGCGACGGTCGCTTTATCTGCCAGGACAACTGTGGAAACAAGAGTTCAAGAAATAAATGTTGATAGTTCTCAGGCTATGTTGGCTGCCGAATCCGGTTTAGAGCAAGCTCTAAGAAATGCGCCTAATGCAAATTTGACGGGCACGATAGACGCAAACACTTCTTTTACAGCGACAAACCAAACTGTATCCACGAATCAAAACGCTTTTCAGGGAATTAAAAGAGGAGAAACCGTAGAAATATTTACTACCGGTTCAGTTGCACCTACGACGTTAACCTTACTTTGGCAACCCGTAGGAAATGATCCTTCGTTTACCCCCAGAGGAGTTTTTGTTTCGGTCTACGATTCTTCGGGGAAAATTACCGATTACGCTTATGATACTGTCGGCAATGCTTCAATTGGTTTTGGTTTGGCAGATGCGAGTGGAGTACCGGGTTATACATACAGCAAAGATATTCCGGTAACAGCGACAACCACAAAGGTCGATATCACAGCTTTGGGCGGAGACATTGATCTTGGCGTACGAGCCAATGGTTGGACTCTCCCGGCACAATTAAATGAGAAGCAGGTAGTCGGTACGGTTACCAGAGTTGGTACCGGAAATACCACAGAGACAGTTAAGTACGGTTTGGATTATCGCCAGTCTATCAATGGCGAGGTGCCTGAAGTTTTTGAGTACGCCTTGTTTTCAGGACAAAGCATATCGCAATAGTTGGTTTTGTATTAAAATGAATTTATGCCTGCCTACTTTGGATTAGATATTGGTTCTTCTAGTATT
>DASVZW010000053.1:0-11212 GCA_036391475.1 Patescibacteria group bacterium
GAACATGCACCCGAGTTATAAAGATTGGTTCCGGAAGTGAGGGCGTCGTAAAGACGGAAAGTAACATTGACGTTAGTAGTTATTGGATTACTGGAAGAATCGGTTAACCGGCCCTGGAAAGACAATTGACGATTGGGGACAGTAGGTAATCCGGCGGCTTGGGAGGGAAACGCGGCAGTAATTATCTGGTTATACGCAAAAATAGCCATGGCCGAAGTGGCCAAAACAAGGATGGCCAAATGTAGATAGGGAGTGAAAGGAAGCTGATTATATTTTTGGTATAAATTTTGGATCCGGGAATGGTTTTGTTTTTGGTCAACTCTATTAGGATTGGTTTTTGAAAGACGATCTAGCCAGGATAGAGGGGCTAGACGCACGGAATTTGTCTTTCTTTCAAATGGATTGTCGGGTAGATAGTTGTTTTCAAAAGCGAATTGAGCGAACTTCTTGATCGAAGAATAGCGGCGGTTGATTACGGATGTACTAGTGTGACTTAGTTTTTCATAGGTAGTATAGGCATTCAGCTGATTCTTACTGACTATATTTTTTAAGTCTTGAGATGTAAAAGGGGTTTGATTAGCACTCCATGATATGAAGTGATTAATATCAGAAAGATAGTTTTTTACAGTCGCATGAGTCTTTTTTTCCTTATCTAGGTAAGATTTAAACTGATTTAAGATCTTTTTAAAGGGATCATCATCGGAATGGTCGGAAAACCGGAATGAGCTTGTAGATTGACCGGAAACATTTGAAGAAGATTTTGATGATACATTATGTGCCAGTCCGCTTTCGGAGATGTCAAAAGTGGATTTTAGAAAAGTAGAAAAACGTCTGATCGATGCTAGCCGACGATTGATGGTATTGGTAGGGACATAGTTGGACTTTTGGTCGTCGGTATATAGATTGACATACTTTGAGAGGTTTTGAAATATATCTCTTACCGGCTGATCGGCGTCAACAGAATCCACATGACTACTGAAGGCAAGAAAATGACGGATATCGGACAGATAATTCTTAACCGAGACAGAAGATAAGCCAGCCTCAAAAAGGAATGCGCTGAAGAGCTTGAGAAGGTCTTGGTTGGTTGGCAGGCTCATTAAGTGGAGTTGATAACGATTAATTTATTTATTGGGCAGATAAGACGAGAAGTAGAAGGACCGGCATGATAACCAGTAGGGCAGCGGTGACAACTTCACGCACAGAAACATTGGTGGTTTGTGGTTGCTGGGAAAAGTCAGATATTAACATTTTGGTTTGTTTGTTGATAACTGTTAATTAGCTTCAGATTAGACGATATTAGACGTATATATACCAATATAATAAGGAAAATTAGACAAGTCAAGGTGTAGAGAGAGAATACGGGAAAATAGTTACGTGAGCTGCGGTAAATATGAAGATATACGAATATGTGATGAGTTTAATGATCTAAAGCTAATTCTTCTGTGCGGAATATTGCGTATATAAATTGTGATAAGCGGAATATCAGGCTAAATATGCAATATTTTATGCGGAAATGTATATTTTCACATTTATTATATTTGGATTATATTTGACATCATTTGATGTCATTGGATACCTATTGCTATAGATAAGAATTTGTTATGCGTTAATTGAACCTGGAGGGCATAAAGCCTCTTTAAATCCCAGAGACACTAATCGTTTATTGAATTGTTTTATTTATGTAAACCACGGAATCAAAATACTGAATATTTCGTATCTATAGAGTGATCTTGGGGTATAGGTATTCGGAGAATCCCGTTTGTAGGGAGAGGTAAAGGTAGATAAGAGGGAAATATGAAGGTAAATAATAGAGATAAATGGAGGAGGTAATAATGGCGATAAGCAATGGTATTATTCTTGTACCGTATGAGAGGTGCTGAAGACTTTCTAGGGTGTTTTCACGGCCTTTAGGCATAAGAAATAGGCAGGAAATAGGTAGCATTTCGGAATTTTCAAGAACCGGCTTGAAATCTTTGTTGAAGGAAGATGCTTTTATTAGAAGTCTCTTGGGGAAGTTGTCTTTATAAGAAAAATATCCATTAATGTCGGTAACTATTTTTTGCCATGGGTTAACCAGATTTTGAGGATCATATAAAGTGATGGTAGTAAAAGGATACGACCGATGTCTCTTTTTAAAGAAGAAAGGAAAGATCAAGACAGCCAGAAAATACACGGTATCTAAAGCGTCTATAGCTCTACCGAATTCAGTCATAGCCAGATGGAGCGGCAAACCGATTATGATAAGAATTAAAAGCAGAGATAGATTGAGTGATGGAACTTTAGTAGTGGGTGCGGAGATAGGAGGAAGGGCAGGCGCCGTTGGAGGAACGGGTAAAAATTCTGCGGGAATAAATATTTCGGATAGCGTTGGGGGAAGAGTCACTGTAGTAGGGGTGGGAAGGGTGATCGATGGAGTGACGGGGATAGAAGGCGGCACCGGAGTGGCTACAGGAACCGAGGGCGAAGGAGTAAAGGCTCCTTTAGGGCCTGAGAGAAAAATTAAATAGAATTGAGGAAAGATGATACTGTTTCCCGCCGAATCAGTGGAGGAAAGGATAACAGTATAAGCTTTGTTGGGCAGGAGATCATAAAAACGATTTTGCCAATGCCCGGATGAATAACTAAAAGTTTGCGTAAGACTGGTACAACTGGGAACGCCATAAGGGCAAAGTAAAGTAAATTGAAGATTGGCATAAGGTTCTATGTCGCCGGTAAGTAACGGGTTTTGACTTACATAAAGATAACGATGATCAACTGAAGGAATCGTGGAGGGGTTTTCCGAAGTCCAATTTAATATTTGATTGTCGGCACTGATGAGTTTTATATGAGGAGGAATTGAATCGACATAGAAGGTCCAGGTTTCCGAATACTCTGCCAGACCCGTGCTGTTGTAGGCGACGACAAACCAATGATGATAACCTTCGGCAATGTTATTTTTTAGATCAAGAAAAAATATATCATCAACTCTGTGAACGGTGTAAAAATAGAAGTCTTGGGTGGTAAGACTGTCGGATAAACCTTGGGCAAAAAGAGAGTCATCGATGTAAAGATCGTAATGATCCAATGGAGTAGCAGGTAGAGGAGAAGGACGTTTCCAGGAAAACTCGATTTTTGGTTGGTTGGTGGCATTGTTGTTACCAGGTGTAAGTAGTATCGGTGGGTTAAAAGATTGCTCTGGAACGGTGGCTGTGACCGTAGCTGAACCTGTGGCTGGAGTAACAGAAGATATTGGAGGGAGCGAAATCGGAGTAATCGCAAAAGCTTTTGAACTAAAAAAGGTCAAGAAAATAACCGCACATAGGGCATGCGAAACAAGGCCGATGGTTTTTGAACCCCGGGTCATTACATTCAGTATAGGAGATTGAGAGAGTTAAAAAAAGCCCCGCGGTGGCGGGGCTTTAATTTATTTATTTTCGACTTGCTCGAGCTCTTTTTTGAGTTCGGAAACTTCTTTTTCAAGTTCTTGTTGGTGGTGTTTGCTTCTACGGTTAAGCAGAATGATGACGATGAGGATAGAGACGATACCGACTAAGGAGTAGATAACTAATCTGATCGGGAAGAGCCAGAAGAATATGACTGCAGTCAAGACTCCACCCGCAGTGCCGTAGGCTAAATTTAGTTCTGCACGGTATCTTCCATAACCCCATTTCTGATTCCAAGTGGCGCTGAAATCCTTGATAACTTCCGGGAAAATATTGCCGGCATCGACTTGGATGTCTGCAACCTTGGTATTAAAAGGGGAAAAAATAGATATTGTTCCCTTTGGGTCGATATGAATATCGGAAAGATTTTGAATACTACCGGCAAACTCGACCGGTCCCTGCTCATGGAATTTTTCGGTAGCAAATTTTATGACATTGGCGTTTTGAACGATGGGGCCAGTAACTTGGAGATAGACAAGAGTACCGACTCTTTGAGCAACAAAGTTACCGGTGGTCTTTAAATCGGCGGGTTTGATGTTACCGTGTGGCTGATAGGTGATCATAGCGTAGTGACCTCCAGGAAGACCGGTTAAAGGAACTTTGATGGAGATCTTGATAACTTGAGTGCCATGGGCATCAACGGGTATAAATTCAGGTGCGGAAATCCAGTTCTTAAGAGACCAACGGTTATTGGAGCTGGTGGAAACCGGAATAGGGGTGCCAATGGTATCGGTAACGATAAAATCGTCTACACTGATGGTAAATAATTGTTGGATATCGGCGTCGTTGCGGACTTTTAGTGAAGCGGTGACAGTTTGTCCAGGATCGGCTTGAAGATCAAGACGTGGCGGAATGGCAGTGATGGTTCCTTGAGCAAAAGCCTTTGGCGTTAGGGCTAAAAGGAGAATAAGGGATGCTAAGAATCCGGATATGGACAAGAAAAAAAGTTTTTGGGCTGAGTGGTTTTGGGCAGGCATTGGTGGTCTCTGTTAGTAATTTATAGTTTTAGAAAGTGGCTGTAGCAGTGTAAGTAACTTGGTTTTCGTAGTCGCCTGCAGCTTGAGTTGCATCGACCGAAATGCGGTAACAAACGTTGGCGGTATGACTATTGGACACTCCGGTGGAGGACATAATGGTTGTAGGTGGTTGAAGTAAAGAGGCGTTGGCGAATGGTTTGGCAGAGAAGTTTGCACCGGCAGTAAAGGGGACTGTAGCGCCGCTGACCGACTCTAATGAATAACCAAAGCCGGGATGAGCAGCAGCGACGTCCCAGTTGGCGGCAGTAGCAGTAGTACAGGTTCCGGTATTACATGTAGTGTCGGGGATGAAGGGAGTGGTGCCGCCATCTTTACCCATATGATCGTTTTCAATGGCGGTGACGATATATCCATTGGTAGCGTTGGTGGAGACGACTAAGGTATGAGCTGCAGTAGCAAACGTGTTGAGGACCAAAGAGCCAAAGGGAACTGTAAGAGGAGCATTGTTGGCTGTTTGGGTGTTGATGGTAGTAGTAACACCACAGGCGGTGACACTATTTGGCATGCCATTGATGGAGAAACTGATGGAAGGATCAACAGTGGCGGTGATACGGACATTTTCGATGAGGGCGATCTTGGAGTTGGTTTGGTCTATGGGACTGGTAGAAGAAGGATTTACGCCATTGGCGAATTGTTGGACTTTAATGGTGTAAGCATCGGCGACGCCAAGATTGTGACCTGAGGCGGGAGCCGGGGCAATCAAACTCTTGGCCAAGTTGCCGATCCAAAGAGTAATGGCGGATCCTGAAGGTCCGGTACCGGTGTAGTGAAATTCAAAACAGTGATACCCGGCCGTACAGTTAGTGCCTCCCGAGGCGGTGGCGCCTTCAAGGGCACTCACAAAACTAAAGTTGGCAGTGGCTGAGGCGGTGGCGTTGGCTGTGGTGACTCCATTGAAATCAAAACCATCCGGATCGGGAACGTTATCATTATTGTTAACAGTAAGAGAAGCGGGGATCAGAACTCTGAAAAAACCATTTGGAACGGAGGTAGAGGTAACAAAATTGATCTGGTGAACCGGCTCGCTGAGGTAATAGATCGGATTTCCGGGAGAACCGGAGGGAGCGGCAGCGACAGTGGTGAATTGATTGGCCGAAGTGGAGTTGATGGCGCTAACGGTTTGGGCGACTCCATTGATAGTAATAGCGTCTCCGGATTTCATGTTTGCGGTGGAAGTAGAGTTGAAGTTGGTGGCGGCGGCGGGGTTTAGGGTAACTAAATTTCCGGAGATCGTTAGAACTCTACCGGCGACTGATAATCTTGAAGTGGATAGGGTGTCGCTGACAATGGTTAAGTCAGCTTTGCCCTTGGTGGGCTCCAGAAGGAGGACGAATCCTACTACAAGCCCAATAAGTGAACCAAAATAAATTATGCGTTTCATGCTATTTTAATAGTGTCATTAGTTGAAATAATTGTCAACACAATCATTGATTCTCAAGAGGTTTGAAAGACAAATTGATGATAATAAGTAGTAAAGAAAGACCGACTGCTAAACCAAAAAGAGCTTTAAGTGGCAGGAAAATCAGATTAATTTGGCTTGAAGTGTTGACATTGTCGGAATGGATTTCTATTTGGGCCTGGAAACCACCGATCAAACCGATAGAGGGAGTGAAGTTAAAGTCTTCGGAATCGCCATTAATAAGTTTTCTTTGCGAGCCGGCAATAATGTATTGAGGAAGAACCGATTGGAGCTGCACGGGATTTCCGGAAAAGGATTGGATCTTAAAGAGGCCTTTTGACTCGGCGGTGAAGTCACCGTCGTTAACGGCATTAGCAAAAAAGGTGACCGGAGTAATGTTGTCCAGTATATATGTATCGCCGATCTGAATATAACTACCAGGTTGCGGAGAAAAATCCGTAATCTTTAGGATAGTAGCCGGAGAGAGCTGGGTACTAACGGTAATCAGTAAGTTGCTACCGATCGATGCGGTTAAACTGGATCCTTGAAGAGAAGTGTCGATAGTATTGGCGTAAGTAGAGATCAGGAGGGTGGCATAAAGATCTTTCATTGGGGCGGCGGAAGGTACGGAGAGACTTAAGACCAGCTGTTGCGACTGACCGGCCGCTATTTCGAAGGGTTTACCAAGTTGGATGTCGGAGTTGGCTAAAGAAAAATATTCCAACCATTTGGGTTGATATGTGGGGTCGAGTATCGGGTTGCCAAATTGATCGGCCCCGGTAAAGGGAACTAATCTAGCTACTAAAGTTTGAGTTTCAGTCGATAAATTATCGATTTTGAAAACTTGAGTAATGGACTTTCCCGGTTTTATATTGACTCTCAATAGTGGCGGGTAGACAGCTAGCTCAAAATCTTGAGCAAAGGCTAAAGACGTGGAGAGATGAAAAATAACGATCGTGAAAATTACAGCCAATAAGGATATAGAACTGTAATTTGATTTGATATATGGCTTAATTATATTCATGTTAAAAAGAAGGAGTGGCAATGTATTGGATACTGTTTTGATAGGTACCGGCTGCTTGAGAACCGGAAATGTTTATCTTGTAGGTGACAGTGGCTGCCGAATTGGTGGCAACTCCATTTCTTTGCATGATAGTGACCGGCTGGTCAACATTTTGTACCGGGAAAGGCCGGAAGTAAGTCGAATTTACAAAATCGGAAGTGTTCACATCGGTACCTTGAATGTTATAGCCGAAGCCGTATCTGGTGGGGTCAGTCCAGGGTGTGGCATCGGTGATGGTACAAGTGAGAGCTAAGTCACAGCTGGTGTTGGGAATAGTGGCGGTACCATTTACCAAACGCAAAGAATGATCTTCGATCGTATTGACTAGATATCCGTGGGCACTGCCAGTAGTGACTGTGAGAGTATTGCTTAAACTGGAAGGTGATCCGGGAACCAAAGTGCCAAAGCTGATGTTTAAATTGCTGATTTTAAATGAAAAGGGAATGAGGGGGTGGACATATTGGAAACCGGCTTTGACTAAATATCCGGTGGTTCCAAAGAGTCCCTGGATAGTTTGACCGATGGTAGTGTTGAGTGCATAAGAAGATGAAGTGGCAGTACCGGCACCAATATTGATGGAGCTCATTTGAATGGTGTAAGACGGGGAAAGGAGAGTGTCGGCCTTTACGGGAACCGGTATGAAAAGTGTGAAAACAATAACATTAATAATTAATGTTATGAGTTTTGTTTTCTTTATTTTTGGAAGTATTTTTATGAAATTCGGCATTTATTTGGGTGTATCTTAGCTTTGGTCTGTTTTGTTTTGATATAGTTTGAAAAGCGGTTGGTGGTTTTGGTGATATAGTTGTATTTGTGCCTGATAGGGCTTATAAAACCCGAATAATTTGACGGATTATACAGATTCTTTGTCAATCTTATCGGATGTTTCTTTTAATGACTTTTCAAGAGAACCGGTGGACGTGTAAAGGGTGATCAAGTCATCCTGAATAACCTTTAATTTATCCAGTAATCCTTTAGGTAACTCCGAACCCTTGGAGTTAAAATAAATGACCAAATCAGTAACAGAGTTTAAGACTCCCGACAGTGAAGGTTTGGCAGTCGAGCTAATCCAAAGTAAACTTTCGGCCTCTTCTTCTTTGATAACTTGGCGAAGTATTTTAATTCGACCGCTAGCTTCAAGATTCTTAAGATAGGTACGACTGAAAACAATAGCGAGCGGTGTCATAAAGCCAAGAGAGACTAGGTTGACCAAATTGTTGGTGTTTAGGCCGGAGTAATTTTGCCAAACAAACAGTACGATCAGAACAATGGAAGTAGTTGCAGCCTGAACAGGCTCAAATAACAAGGAAAGAGCAAAAAGCAAAAAGTTAAGAATAAAGAATAACGGAGAAGAAATACCACCGGTAGAAAACACCAGTAAGAGTGAGATGATCGTCAGAATCATGGTAGAAGGGAAGGTGCTGTTGAGCGGTGATCTCTTGGCCGTGTTGATCATTCTGAAGACGAAATAGAGCAATATAAGGGCTCCGGTAAGCTGAAGATTGTAAGCAGATAACGTTGGATCATGTGCCCAAATGAAGGTGAGGATAATGGCGAATCCGAGATATAAGGTATGCAGAATGAATAGAGGAGTCATACCTTAATAATAACAAATTAAGTCTAATTATCTATCCGTAAACAAAATTTAATTGCCAAAAAATAGATTGATAAGACCTGAATAATTTAAGTGTGTAAACATAATGTTAGAGGATCATTAAAACATTGCGTTAATTGTCATTCATCATGCGGAGAACAAATTCTTTGCTTGATATATTGTGTTCTTTAATTATCACTTAGTTATAGAGTCTGATTATTGTTTTATGCTCACTAAATTTATTATGATATTAAATATATTAAATAAATTAAGTCGTTATTTAGCGTTAATTAAATTTATAAATAAATATATATGTTAATAAAAATGAGTATGAAAAATAACAGTAACAAATAATTGTGATAAATTAAAAATAGTGGAAAATAGTACATTTGGTAAATTTGTCAAAGAATTGTCGGTGGTGGATCGGTTTTTGTTAATTATGACCGTAATTGGAGTAGTAATTTTGGCCATCGGGCTTTTTAGAGGCATTGTAGGGGGTGGTCAGGTTCAAATGGAGTATCTGGAAAATGGAACTGCAAATTCAGAAGATAAAATTGTGGTCGATGTCGGGGGAGCGGTAGAAAAACCGGGCGTTTATGAACTTTTTAGTCAGTCTAGGGTAAAGGATGTCTTAGTCGCCGCCGGAGGTCTGTCGTCAGAAGCCGACAGAACTTATGTGGAGAAAAACATCAATTTAGCAGAAATTCTTAAGGATGGAGAAAAGATATATTTTCCAAAGATCAATGAATCCCAAGCGGTGTTGGGGTATAGTGAAGCTAATACTGAGGTAAAAAAGATAAATATTAACTTAGCAACCGAATCCGAGTTGGATACCCTTCAGGGTATAGGGAGTGCCAGAGCCAAGGAAATTGTTAAGAATAGACCATACAAAAATGTCGATGAGCTAGTACAAAAAGGAGTTTTAAGTAAGGCGGTATTGGAGAAAATTAGATCGAGCTTGGTCGCATACTAGCGATGAGAACTCGAATTCTAATTTTGGCAATGTTATTTTTATTGAGATTATTCCCAGGCTGGTTGAACGTAGTAAATGCGCAAGATAACCGTAAAGTTAGGGTAACAGGAAAAGGTAACATAATGTATCAAAATGCTACAAAGTGTACAGGTTATATTGGGTATTACTATTTTGATATTCAGGGGTATTGTTCTTTTTCACGAGGTGACAAAATTAGTGTAGTTGGCAGTATTGATAAAAGACTGATAGACATATTTTTCGGTAATTTATGGCTGTCCTCCGCAAAAATAGATGTAAACGCTTCTGCTTCAAAAGTGTCTGTCCTGGATGAATCACGATCGTCCATATTTGATAAATTCCGTGAAAATTTAACGGCTAGATATCAAAAAATTATGCCTGCGAAGGAATCAGCTTTGGTTGCGGGAATTGTTTTGGGTGATAAGTCGTCGATTAGTAAGGAGTTTAACGATGAAATGATTAAAAGCGGCACTATACATATTGTGGTGGCTTCCGGATATAACGTTTTGCTGGTTGGTGGTACTTTATTGAGCTTGTTCTTTTGGCTGGTTCGTAGGAAGGCTGCAACTGTCCTGGCGATCTTGGGAATGGTTGGGTATGCATTGTTGACGGGTGCGGGGAGCCCGGTGATAAGAGCGGTGATCATGGCGGCTATGGTCTATTTGGGTGCGGTGATAGGCAGAAGACAGCTAGGGTGGTGGACATTGCTGTTGACCGGCTGGTCGATGATAATGGTGGACGTATCACAACTAAAAAGCGCCAGTTTTCAATTGTCTATAGCCGCCAGCGTTGGACTGTTGGTGGTGGAGCCTTGGTTAAAGAGCGTTTCTGATGTACTACGTAGTAGATTGATACATATATTTAGCAACATAGGTATCTTGACTACCTTCTCTACGTTGTTGATGACAGCGCCAATAATCTGGTGGCATTTTGGCCGTTTTAGCCTGGTCGGCTTGGTCAGCAACATTTTTGTTTTACCGATAATTCCGATACTGATGATACTGGGAGCTTTAGTCTTGATCTTGCCAGTACTTAGCTGGCCCACATATATTTTGGCTCATTTGGCCGTGATTTTAATTGGATGGTTCGGAGCTTAGAGTTGCTATGATAGTTTAGTGAGATACGGTAGATGGATAATATTGGTTTTAATATTTGGTTTGTTTTTTGTTTTTAGTCAATGGCCGGACGACCAGCTTCATGTTTGGTTTTGTGACGTGGGACAAGGCGACGCGACCGTGATCGTGAAAGGAAAATTCCAAGTATTGGTCGATACCGGTCCCGACATAAATAAATTGGATACTTGTTTAAACGAGGCTTTACCGTTCTGGGATAGGGAAATAGAGGCGGTTTATATTTCTCATGATCAAAAAGATCATGCTGGGGCTCTTGTGGAACTAAAGAAAAGATTCAAGATCGATAAACTTTTAACTAAAACAAAAACAAATGACCTATTGAGATATGGAAATTTACAGATTGATACATTAAAAGGAGTCGATCCTGATGCTTATGTCGATAAGAATAACAGTACCGCCGTTAATGATGAGTCGGTTATCCTCCGAATGGTCTATAACAAATTCTCGGTCCTATTTACCGGAGATATAGACGAGAAGGCTGAATTAGCACTACTTACCAGTGGAGTGCTTAAAGAAACACAAGTGCTAAAAGTAGCTCATCATGGCTCAAAATATGGATCAACAAATAATTTT